>JAFQBA010000066.1 GCA_017416845.1 Clostridia bacterium | reverse complement strand
CAGCATTAGCTGTGTTTTTGCCTCGCATTGACGCAAAAACACTGCACCGAAAATTCACAGAACCTAAAACAAGATAAAATTGTCGCTTTTTCAAGGCGGAAGGTCGAAGTAATACCGGCGTATTTTGAGACCGACAACAAATAAAAACGACTATTTTACTTGGTTTAGGCGGGTTCGGATACTAACGCAACTGCTTATGGGAATGAGAATCCATGGCACGACACAAAGATTTCAAAAAAGCAGAATGAAAACGTAATATCAAAAAAGAGATAGCCACGGGTGCGCATGGGCGCCGTGAGCGTAGCGAGGAAGTACTCTTGGGGTGCTCGAATCCCGTAGGGGTCATAAAAACACACTTTCGTATGAAGGTGTGTTTTTTTGTGCCCCTATGGGAATGAGAATCCATGGCACGACACAAAGATTACAAAAAACGAGCTGTCTCACATAAAGTGAGGCAGCCCGTTTTTGAAAATTGACATTCAATATCAAAGTCTGTTATTGCGTTATATCAACTGTTTTTGTAGTCTGATCTTGGGCAAAGAAGAATCGAACCGTCACAAACAAAGCAGATTATCAAAAGCAAATTTTGCCCGGATTTAAAATGTTTTTGGGGTCAAACACAGCTTTAACACCCTGCATAATGGCAATGGGAGTTTCACCGTATTGTTTTTTGAGATATTCCTTCTTTGCATAGCCTATTCCGTGTTCACCCGAAACAAGACCGCCAAATTCTTCTGCTTTTTCATACATTTTGTCAAAGCATTTTTTGAGAACATCTTCCCATTCCCTGTCACCAAGCTCATCACGACAAATATACACGTGAAGGTTTCCGTCACCTGCATGACCGAAGGAAGGAATACGAACTTTCATTTCAGCGGCAAGGCTGTGTGTGAATTTTATGAAATCGTCAACCTTGTTAACCGGAACAACAACGTCACATTCGTCCATTTCGGTGGTTGATGCCTTTATTGCTTCAAGAAAAGCTCCTCTTGCAGACCATACAGACTTTTTACGTTCTTCTGTGTCCACAATATACACATCAAGCGCACCGATTTCAAGACAAAGCTCGGCAAGCTGTTTCATGTCGGCATCAACCTGAGCATCGGTGTTGCCGTCTATGGTAAGAAGGATGTATGCATCGTTTTTGGTGTCGGGGAAACGCTTTCCGAGATAGCTTTCCGAGAAGAGGATTGTGTCACGGGACATATATTCAATGGCAGTGGGAGTGATTTTCGAGCGGAAAATCTTCGGCACGGCTTCAATGGCACTTTTCATGTCGTCAAAAGGAACAAGAAGGCTCACCGAGTGTTTGGGAAGAGGAACAAGTTTTAAAACTGCTTCGCAAATTATGCAAAGTGTTCCCTCCGAGCCTATAACCATGTCTTTGAGGCTGTAGCCCGAACTGTTTTTGGCAACTTTTCCGCCAAACTGCTGGATTTCGCCGTTGGGTAAAACAACGGTCAGCGCTCTCACATAATCTCTGGTAACGCCATATTTGACAGCTCTCATGCCGCCTGCATTGGTGGAAATGTTTCCGCCTATGGTAGCGGACTTTTCACCGGGATCGGGCGGATAGAGAAAATCATTTTCTTCGGCAAATGCCGCAAGCTCCATGAGCAGAACTCCCGGCTGAACCGTCACTGTGAGAGTGTCGGGGTCAAGCTCTAAAATTTTGTTCATTTTGGTTGTTTCAAGAAGAATTCCTCCCATGATGGGTACTGCCGCACCAACAAGACCTGTGCCGCTTCCTCTCACGGTTACCGGAATGGTTTTTTCATATGCAAGCTTCATAACCGCCGAAACTTCTTCGGTGGTCTGAACTCTAACCAGGCAATCGGGCATTTTTTCTATGCCGCCAAGCTCATCATGAGCATAATCTTCGTTTATTTCATCGCCGCAAAGGCAGTTTTCATTACCGACAATCCTTTTGAGAGTCGCAATATCTTCGGCTGTGATTTTGTTATACATCAGCTTTTGCCTCCTTTATCTTTTCAATAAGACCGGGAACAATTTCGCCTGCATCTCCAACAATTGCATAGTGAGCAACATCAAAAATGGGGGCTGTTTTATCGGTGTTTATTGCCACAATGCAATCGGAAGATTTCATGCCTGCGGCAAATTGAACCGCACCGGAAATACCGAGACAAATGATGAATTTCGGTTTAACGGTTCTGCCCGAAAGTCCAATCTGATGTTTGGCGTCATAGATGTTGCCTTCAACAAGAGGCCTTGAGCATGCAACAACGCCGCCGAGAAGGTCGGCAAGCTCTGCGGCAAGGGCACGCATAGATTCACTCATAGCTCCCCTTCCCACGGCAACAATAACATCTGCTTCGGAAATGTCAATGTCCTTGGGTTTGTCAACCGATGAAATCACTTCAATGGTTGTTTCAAGCTTTGCACCGTCAATATCCATTGCCGCAACCTCGCCCGAGAGCACATCGGAGGGCTTTGGTTCGGAGAATACTTTGTAGCGTACTGTGCAGAACTGCGGACGGGTGTTTGGCGAGATAATCTGAGCCATAATGTTTCCGCCAAAGGCAGGACGAATCTGCACAAGGTCGGTGTTTTCTTTCATTTCAAGCACTGTGCAGTCGGCAGTAAGACCCGCCTTGCATCTTGCCGCAACTCTGGGGGCAAGCTGTCTGCCGAGATTTGTTGCGCCAACCATGATTGATGAGGGCTTGATTTTTTCTATAAAATCATAAAATGCTGCCGCATAGGGCTCAACAGTGAAGTTTTTGAAAGCCGGGTTATCATAGACAAAAATTTTGTCCACACCGTAACGGCGGAGTTTTTCAACCTCTTTTTCAATTTCGGAGCCGATAATCAAAACAAAAACCGGGTGATTGATAACTTTTGCAAGCTCTTTGGCTTTGCCGATCAGCTCATATGTAACACGATGAATTTTTCCCGAAGAGCAGTCTGCATAAACGCAGATTCCTCTCCATTCGTCTTTGTTGACGGTCTCTATGGTTTCTTCCACATATTCAACCGCACCTTCGCCTTTTCTTACGCACATCTTACACATTTTGCATGCCGATGAAATATCAAGCTTGCCGTCTGTGTAGGAAATCGCCCCGAACGGGCATAATTTTATGAGATTTTCAGCCTTTTCGGCATTAATCATATTCTGATTGATTTTTAAGCTTCCCATGATGCCCTCCTTATATGAGCTTGCGGTCGCAAATCAGCGAGAAGAGACTTTCTGTCTGCTGTTCAGCGGTGCCGTCAAAGCTTGTTTTTTCGGTATTTTTTTCGGGTGGGAAAATTCGCTCAACCTGTGTTGCCGAGCCCGAGAGACCGTAGTGTTTTTCGTCTTTGTCATCAAAATCATTCATCGAGAGAAATTTAACTGCATCTTCAGTGAGAGTTTTTTTAACCTTATAGGACGGAAGTCTCGGAGAGTTTATGTCACCCTCTGCGGAAATGAGACAGGGAAATGCGGCTTTCATTGTAACAACCTTGTTGTCAAGAGAAGCGGTGAGTGTCATGCCTTCTTTTGTAACCTCATCAACCGAAAGAACGTTTGAGATGTTTGGAATGCCAAGGTATTCCGAAACCTCGGAGCCAACCTGAGCAGTGTCACCGTCAGTGGTCTGCTTGCCGCAGATAATGAGGTCAAAATCACCGATTTTCTTGAGACCCTGAGCAATGGTGTAGGCTGTTGCCAAAACATCTGCTCCTGCAAACTTGCGGTCGGAGAGCACCGTGCCCGATTTTGCACCCATGCAAACCGATTCTTCGATAATTGCTTTTGCCTGAGGGGGACCCATGGTTATTGTTTCAACTGATCCGCCATATTTTTCACATAGCGAAAGTGCCAGCTCAAGAGCATACAAATCATAAGGATTCATTTTGCTCTGAACGCCGTCTCTTTTCAAGACCCCGGTTACGGGATCAACTTCAACATTGGATGAACCCGGAACCTGTTTTATACATACTAATATTTTCATTTTCTGCTCCTTTCCGACTTTTTCGTCGGCATACTTTCCATTAAACCAAATTATAACATAAATTTTCATGGTGGTCAACTGTTATCGACTTTTTATTGCTGAAACGCGAAAATTTTTTTCATGAAAATTCGGTATTTTGTATCTTTACACCACTAACAAAAAATGATATAATAATTATGATATTCAATTTAAAGCGGTGAACAATATGTCAAAAAAAATTAAAATAGGAAACACATATATCGGCGGTGGAGAAAGCGTTAAAATTCAGTCCATGTGCAACACCAAAACAAAGGATGTTGAATCCACCGTTTCACAGATTCTTTCTCTTGAAAAGGCAGGATGCGAAATAATACGTGTTGCAGTGCCCGACTTGGAAAGTGCGAAAGCAATTGAGAAAATCAAAGAAAAAATCCACATTCCTCTGGTGGCAGACATTCATTTTGACTATAAGCTTGCCATTGCTTCAATGGAAGCAGGGGTCGACAAGGTTCGCATAAACCCCGGCAACATAGGAAGCGAAGAAGGTGTGCGTCTTGTTGCAACAGAGGCAAGAAAAAGAGGGGTTCCCATCCGCATTGGGGTAAATTCCGGTTCGATTGAAAAGGATATTCTTGCAATATTTGGTCACCCTTGTCCCGAGGGCATGGTTGAGAGTGCAAAAAGACATATTGATATGCTGACAAAATATGATTTTGATGATATTGTTATTTCGCTGAAATCCAGCAGTGTTCCACAGACCATTGCCGCCTACCGTCTTATGAGCGAAAAATATGATTATCCGCTCCACCTTGGCGTGACCGAAGCCGGCACATTCATCGGCGGTGCGGTAAAATCGGCAATAGGCATAGGCTCACTTCTCAACGACGGCATCGGTGACACAATAAGGGTTTCCCTCACCGACAAACCCGAAAATGAGATTCTTGTTGCCAAAGAAATATTGTCATCTCTGGAGCTAAGACAGTTTGGTGCAAGATTTGTTTCGTGTCCCACCTGTGCAAGAACAAGTATCGATCTTATCGGTCTTGCAACAAGGGTTGAAAATTACATAAAGACAATTGACAAAAACATCACGGTTGCGGTTATGGGCTGTGCGGTAAACGGCCCCGGTGAGGCAAGAGAAGCCGACATCGGCATTGCCGGCGGAAACGGCGAAGGTCTCATTTTTAAAAAAGGCGAAATCGTGAAAAAGGTTAAAGAAGAACAGCTCTTTGATGAGCTTTGCAAAGAAATAGAATCAATGTGAGGTAAAAAATGTCTCCTACCAACGTAAAACTTTCGGATATTTTTCCAAATTGTGAAATCCCCGAAGAATTATCTGACGTTTGTATATATACAACCGATGCAAATGCGACCGAAAGAACCATGTCCGTAACAGTTCAGGCAACGGACATTATTCCCTATGGGATTATTGAGGACTTCAAAAAGTATATTGCCGGAAAATTTGCACTGTCAAAATTTATTCTCAGAGTAAAATATCAGGATGTTGATATAAACAGCATAGACACCAATCTGTATTACTCAAATCTGATATTCTACGTTAACGAACTGATTCCCGGTGTGCGCCACATATTTCAGGACAGCACTGCAGATTTTGAAAACAATGTATTCACGGTCCACTGCAAATACGGCACACAAATGCTTGAAGCGACAAACTGCGAAGAAATGCTTAAAAAGCTTGTGCAGTCACAGCTTGGGTGCAGTGTTGAATTTGTTTTTGCGGATGAATGCAACCCCGAAGAAATTCAAAAACTCAAAGAAGAAAGCATAAAAAATCTTCCTAAAATAGAATATGTTCCCGAGAAAAAGGAAAGTAATTCCGAAAAGAAGGAAGAAAAATCTCCCGATGAACCGTCCGAAATTATTCTCGGCAAACCCATCAAAGAAGACCCGGTTGAAATTGCTTCAATTTCTCCCGATGACATGGGTGATGTGGTTATAAAGGGCGTAATCATGAACCCCGATTCCCGTGAGCTTCGTAACGAAAAAGTGCTCTACACCTTCTTCATTGCAGATAATCAGTCTGCATATTCGGCAAAATGTTTTCTCACCAAAAAGCAGTTCGGCGAAGTCAAGGGCAGGCTCAAAGACGGTGTTTGTATTAAGGTCAAAGGAAAAGTGCAGTATGATAACTTTAAAAAAGAAAACACCATAATGGTGAACCACATTTCCGAAGACAAAATGCCCACACGAAAGGATAATGCCGAAACCAAGAGGGTTGAGCTTCACATGCACACCAAAATGAGCCAGATGGACGGCATGACCGATGCAAAAACTCTTGTTAAACAAGCAATAAAATGGGGTCACCCTGCCGTTGCCATAACCGACCACGGAAATGTGCAGGCGTTTCCCGATGCGATGCATGCCGCCGAAAAAAGCGACCTCAAGGTTATTTACGGCATGGAGTGCTACCTCATAAACGATTCACGCACCGTTGTCTATGGCTCATCCTCTGCCGACACAAACGGCGAGTTTGTTGTTTTCGACATCGAAACCACGGGTTTCAGTGCTGAAAATGACCGTATAATAGAAATTGGTGCGGTGAGGGTTAAAAACCGTGAAATCACAGATACATTTTCGGTGTTTGTGAACCCCGAAAGACCAATTCCTGCAAAAATAACCGAGCTAACCGGCATAGACGATGATATGGTTAAAGATGCCGATGTTATTGAAAATGTCATAAAGGATTTTTATGAATTTGCGGGTGATGCTGTTTTGGTTGCACACAATGCATCCTTTGACACTTCATTCATTAAAGCAAATGCACGCAGATGCGAAATGCCCTATGCTTTTTCATGCATAGACACTCTGGAGCTTGCAAGGGGGCTTGTTCACGGAATCAAAAACTATAAGCTCAACACCCTCTGTAAGCACTTTAACATCAGCCTTGAAAACCATCATCGTGCCTGCGATGATGCCGGAGCGACCGCCAATCTTTTGATTGAGCTCTTTAAACTCCTCGATTCAAAGGAGGTTGAAAAGCTTTCGGATGTAAATGCAGCTCTGGCAGGTGATGTGGATTTTAAAACCCTAAGACCCTATCACTGTATTATCCTTGCAAAAGACCTTGTGGGGCTTAGAAATCTGTATGAGCTTATTTCAAAATCATGTCTTGAATATTTCCACAAACGCCCACGCATACCAAAAAGCCTTTTGCAGTCCAAAAGAGAAGGGCTTATTATCGGTTCTGCCTGTGAAGCAGGAGAGCTCTATGCCGAAATTCTGAAAAACCCCTACAATCCGGATTTTGACGAGCTTGAAAAAATCATTGAGTTTTATGACTATCTTGAAATTCAACCACTCGGCAACAATCAGTTCCTCATTGAAAACGGAACGGTATCGGGCGTAGATGATTTAAAATACATAAACAAGCTCATAATTGAGCTTGGCAAAAAATACGGCAAAATGACCGTTGCCACATGCGATGTGCATTTTATGAATCCCGAAGACGAAATCTTCAGACGAATTCTCATG
This sequence comes from Clostridia bacterium, assembly GCA_017416845.1. GTDB lineage: Bacteria > Bacillota > Clostridia > UMGS1810 > UMGS1810 > RGIG1828. Next base: position 21,606 of record JAFQBA010000066.1, on the reverse strand, counting down.
GCAGGTCAGGGTTATTCCGATGCCGATTCACAGCCTCCGCTCTATTTCAGAACAACAGATGAAATGCTTCGGGAGTTTGACTACCTGGGAGATGAGCTTGCCTATGAGGTTGTTGTTGAAAATACAAACAAAATTGCCGAAATGACCGAAAAGATAAATCCGGTTCCGCCCGACAAAGCGCCTCCTGTTATTGAAGGCTCCGATGACCTTCTTCGTCAGCTTACCTATGACAAGGCAATAAGCATCTATGGCGAAAATATGCCTCAGCTTGTGCGTGACCGAATGGATGTTGAGCTTAACTCCATCATCAATAACGGCTATTCCGTGCTCTATATCATTGCACAAAAGCTTGTTGCAAAATCACTGTCCGACGGCTACCTGGTAGGTTCCCGAGGTTCAGTTGGTTCATCATTTGTTGCGTTTCTTTCGGGCATCACCGAGGTAAATTCACTGCCTCCCCACTATGTGTGTCCCAAATGTAAATATAACGAATTTCTGTCAAGCGAAGAAGTGGGTAGCGGTTATGACCTTCCGCCCAAAAACTGCCCGGAATGCGGTGCGGAAATGATTGCCGACGGTCAGGACATTCCGTTTGAAACCTTCCTCGGCTTCTCCGGTAACAAAGAGCCTGATATTGACCTTAACTTCTCCGGCGACTATCAGCCCGTGGCACACAAATATGTTGAAGAGCTCTTCGGCACAGGGCATGTTTTCAGAGCAGGTACAGTTGGTACGGTTGCCGAAAAAACTGCCTATGGTTATGTTAAAAAATATTATGATGAGCGTGGTCAGTATATTTCCAATGCACAGGCCGAAAGGCTTGTGAGAGGTTGCACCGGTGTTAAAAGAACCACGGGTCAGCATCCCGGCGGCATTATTGTTGTTCCCACCGAGCGAGATGTGCATGAATTTTCTCCCATACAGCACCCTGCAGACGATGTGAAAAGTGACATCATCACACTTCACTTCGACTATCACTCCATCGACCAGAACCTTTTGAAGCTTGACATACTCGGACACGACGATCCAACCGTTATAAGAATGCTTGAAGACCTCACGGAGATTGATCTTACAAAAATCCCCATGGGTGACCCCGCCACAATGAGTCTTTTCAGCTCCACCGAAGCACTTGGTGTAAAGCCCGAAGACATCGAATCGGATGTCGGCACCTATGCCGTGCCGGAATTCGGAACAAAGTTTGTTCGTCAGATGCTTCTCGACACCATGCCCACCACATTTTCGGAGCTGGTTAGAATTTCGGGACTTTCTCACGGAACAGATGTGTGGCTCAACAATGCTCAGGATCTCATCAAAGCAGGCACGACAACTCTTTCCAAGGCAATTTGTACCCGTGACGATATTATGATATATCTCATTCACCACGGTCTGCCAAATGATATGGCGTTCAAAATCATGGAAAGCGTGCGTAAGGGCAAGGGCCTCACGCCCGACATGGAAGCTCTCATGAAAGAGCACGATGTTCCCGACTGGTACATAATGTCGTGTAAAAAAATAAAATATATGTTCCCCAAGGCTCATGCCGTTGCCTATGTTACCATGGCATACCGCATTGCCTACTGTAAGGTGCATTATCCCAAGGCTTTTTATGCAACCTATTTTACCGTCCGAGCCGATGATTTTGACTACATTCTCATGGGCGGTGGAAAAGAAAAACTTCTGGAAAACAAGCGCATGCTCGAGGCCAAGGGAAACGAGATGAGTGATAAAGAGAAAAACGTTGTCACCATTATGGAGGTGTGCAACGAAATGTATGCACGAGGCATCAAGTTTTTGCCTGTTGATCTTTATAAATCTCATTCATTTAAATTTAAACCCACAGATGAAGGCTTGCTTCCGCCTCTTAATGCTTTGCCTAATCTTGGTACAAATGCCGCCAAAGCAATTGAAGCGGCACGTGAAGAAGAGGAATTTGGTTCTATTGAGGACTTGCAGCAACGTTCAAAAGTTACCAAAACCGTAATTGAAGTGCTTCGTGAGGCAGGAGTTCTCAAGGGATTGCCCGAATCAAGTCAGCTGACATTTTTCTAAAACAAAAAGCTGAACCCGAATGCAAATAACGCATTTGAGTTCAGCTTTTATTGTGCATAATTCTGTAAAAGGATTTTTCCTTTAACAGCATTTCAGCTTTGCCCACAGTTTTTCAAAGCTTCAAGCTGCTCCCGTGACCAGCTTCCGTCAGATGAAACGCCCACATCAACGGTCACTACTGCGCCGTTATCATTTACTGATTTGATGTAGCTTTTCATGTATTCATTGTCATAGCGTGCATCTTTCATGCCCCATGTTTTGCCGAGAGGCGCAAGAATGTGACTTTGAATTCCGTCGGTAAATCTTCCGTTTGGAATGAGTTCAAGCTCGTTAAGTTCACCCGAAGTGTAGTCTTCATACTCATACCATTTGTAAAGATGTTTTTTAACACCGTTGTTAAAAGCAACAACTGCATTTTGGTTTGCGTCTTTGACTGCATCGCAAAAGGGCTTTATCCATTCGGGTTTAAAACCGAAAAAATCATAAAATCCGTCAAACCACCAACCGCAGATTTTGGTTTTGTAGCGGTCGGCATATTCTTTCAGAACCGATGACCAGTTATTTACAAAGCGCTGATTAAGTCTCTTTTCCAAAAGAACCTTGTTTTCATGGGGCTCACGATGACAATAAAGACCATTCACTATTTTGTATACATCGTCGGTTTCATAATAGAAACCCATCTTTTTTCCGTGTTCGGAATCTGTGTGAGGGCCATCCGACGGGAAATACAGATAAAGGTCTATACCATATTTCGAAAGCTCGTCATAAAGCTCCAAAACAATATCACGGTCGGTGCACACATCTCCCGGTTTTGAGCCTGTTATGCGGTTATAGGTGTTATTCGGACTAAGGAGATATCTGCCGCCCTGACAAAGGGTGATGAAATAATAGCCTGCGCCAACTTCGCGTAGCTGGTCAGAGATTTTTTTAACGTCAAATTTTTCGATGGCTTCGTTCCATGTGATACCCTCGGGTTTTGCGGTGTAGCCGTATAGGTAGTGATTGAACACTCCCCATTTTTTATTGCAGAGCTTGTCTGTTATATGCATATTATCTCCTTTCCCAAAACCATTAATGTTTTAACATTAAATCTACTTCCTGTGTGCCGTCTTTGGAAACATAATGCTTGCAAACGCCCAGGTTTACCATCCATTTTCGCTGATGCCATGTTCCCCAAAGCTCGGGCTCGTGTTCAATGTCTTCTTCTTCCCAAAGCCAGTCGGGAGCATTCCACATGCATGCCTCGGGTGCTATCGCCCTGTATACTTCCTCGGTGACACCTCCGTGTCCGTGATGAGACATCTGAACAATGTCACTTTTGAGTTTTTCTTTGTTGTCACGAAGAAGATCTCTTCCGCCTTCGGGACCGAGATCACCCAAAAAGAGCACGCTTCTCATGCCGGGCGATGTAACCTTAAACACAATTGAGCTTTCATTTACCGCAAGGTTGGGTTTTGGGTAGAGATAACGCTCTTCCCCTGCAAAAAGAAATTCTATTTTCAGTTCATCAACCTCAATTTCAAGACCGGGCTCTGCTATCACACATTTGTCGGAAAATTTGGGAAGTTCTTTGTTAAAATCACAAATCACATGCGGCAAAACCTCCGTGGGACACGAAACCGTAAATTCCTCCGACGGAAAGTTATAATAGATTCTTTCAATGCTTTCTGTTATTTCGCCTTTTTTCATTTCGTCAACAAAACCTGCGATGTGATCAAGGTGAGGATGGGTGAGAATCCATGCGGCAATTTTTCTGCCTCCGACAATTTCACGAAGATGGGGCATGTCACTTTCTCTGCCACCGTCTATGATAACTGCTCTTCCGCCATCGGTGATGAATACATAAGACATCATAAACGGGCTGTGCTCGGTGAGTATATAAAGCTTTGGCATAAATATTCCCCCAATCAATATCCGTCGGGCGAATCAATCATAAAGGGAAGCGGGAACCAGTTCTTAATCTGTGCAGAAGGAAGCAACAATGACTTCAGGGAGAAAAATATTTCCTGAGCCTTTTTGTGAGTAAGAACAATTGCACCGTCTTTCACGCTGTCTGTCTTTTTAATTTCGGGAGTGCCGTCTGTTACGCTGATTTCAAAAGCTCTTCCGTCTATGACAAAATCTGCCTTCCCGTCCTGCAGACTGACAAGCTGACTTTTCATGTTGAAAAATGCAGTGAGCACACTTTCGTAGTTTAATATATTTATCATTTTAACCTCTTTGACAGACGAGCCTTCGCAGATTTCAGAAAGCAATTCTGCTCTTGCGGTCATAAAAGGTGCTGCGGTAACGGAAGCCGTATCTAAATTGTCGGTTTCAAAAATTGCCTTCATCACAAGCGGAAAATCCGATTCATCTTCCAGAATAAGTTCATCAAAACAACCGTACATATAGCCTATTGGTGCTTTGTTTTTCATGATTATGCGACACTCGCGACCCCATGTGTGCATAATATCATAAAATTCGTCTTTTTCACGAATTGCGTGAAACATGTTTCTTTCATACAGAGCTTTTGCAAAATCAATTTCATCTTCAAGAGGCTTAAAGCTGATTGCACTTGTGTCAAGCTCGCCGAAACAATGACGGATGTTTGTTTTGGTAACTGTATATTCAAAAACAGCTCCCGCATTTTCGAATCCGAAATAGCCGTAACGCTGACGCTGACCGCCGAGCAGCAAAATGTCAACACCGCGTTTTTTTGTGTCATCAAGCATCATTTGCATGAGCTGTTTCATATATCCCTCACCTCGGGAGTAGGGATGAACCGACACATTGCCGATGAGTCCGTATTTCAAAAGCTTTCCGCAAACGTTAACAGAGATAATTCTCGTTGCAACAAGTGCCTTGATTTTGCCGTCTTTTTTTGCCATATAGTGAATTGCGCCAAGGTCTTTGGCGTTGGGACCATAAGATTTTGGCATAAGGGTGATAAAATCATGAGGACGATGTGCCTGAGAAAAAACATAATTTATAAAATCAACAATTTCATCTTTTTCTTCAATTGTTCCAATTACATATTCAACCATATTAAAAAATCCTCCGCTCGGTAATTGTTGACATCATTATATATTTTTGTTATACTTATGTCAATAGACAAAACACTCAAAAATCTTAACAAAACATAGAATTTGGGAATACAAGAAATTTCGGAACGAAAAAACAAAGAACACAGTAATCTTAATCAGGTGATACCAATGGAATCATCAAACAAAAACACACAAAAAAGTTCATATTTCGTAAAGCAAGCCGGATTTCTGAAGGTAGGCAAAGAATGGAACGCCAATGACTGGAATGCTCGTCACAATCCCACCGGCTACCATGTGCTATACTACCGCACCGACACAAACCCTACAAAAGCAGTGCTTCACATGATTGACGGTGATATGACTTTAGAGCCGGGCAAAGTATATTTTGTGCCGGCGTTTTCGGTTTTAAAAAGCGAAATTGACGGCGAAATAGAAAAATATTATATACACTTTGAGAGCGATTCCATTGAGTTTGGACTATACCGCCAGCTCTTCGAAAGATGCCACGTTCCGGAAACTCCGCTAACAAAGGAGCTTTTCGACATCATTTTAAAAAACTTTGACAAAAACACGGTTGCCGCCGAAAGGCGGGTTTCGGGGGCAATGGATATTCTTATGGCAGATTTTCTGGAGAATTCCGCCGTTTTACCCCGGGACACAGAAAGATTCAGACCGGTTATTGAGTATATAGAACAAAATTACCGCATGAAAATTCCGGTGAGTGACCTTGCAAAAATCATGAATGTGAGCACCGTATATTTTTCAAGCATTTTTAAATCAGCTTTTCATGTGAGTCCGAAACAGTATATTTTGGGCAAAAGACTTTTTGAAAGTCAGCTTCTTCTCATCGGAACAAATATGTCAATAAGAGAAATTGCCGAAAAAATCGGTTTTGAAAACGAGAACTACTTTTCCGAACTGTTTTCGGCAAAAGTGGGTATATCTGCCCTGCAGTTCAGAAAAAATGCAAGAATATAACAAAATCAAAAGAGGAACACCCTGTTTAAGATTTGTTCCTCTTTTTTTATGTTGAATGTCTTCAAATTCACTCTATTCTTCTTTTAGTGCTTTGGAATATTTCACAAGCTGTTTTCTTGATGACACACCAAGCTTTCCGTAAATATTTTTGTTATGATATTTAAGCGTATTTTCAGAAATATTAAGTTCTGACATTATCTCCTTCGTGCCTTTACCTTTGAGATAGAAGTCATATATAACACGTTCGGTTGCGGTTAGGTCTGAAATATGTTCCTTCAGGAAAGCACAACACTGTGTAAATTCCTCTGATTCTTGTGATTCACTTTTTTCATAGGTTTGATTAACCGGATTTGTGTTTGTTTTCAAGTTTTCGATTTGAGATTGCAGTGCATCAATCTGTTTTTCCTGATTTTGAATCATAATGTAGAGCCCAAAAAGAAACATTTCACTTATAATATAGGAAACCGACAAAAACTCAAAGTCAACCTTTGTAATCTGTTCCAAAAGCCACACTCCAATGTTTGAAGCAACGGCAATTATCAGCACTGCACTGTGAATCCCTGATGACACTCTTTTTTTCGTAATAGCCCGAACAGTCAAATAAATCATGGACAAAAAATATCCGAGCAAATAAAACAGATATAAACAATGCCATGAACCGTATTCCTTCACGAGAACCGACACACCATTGACTCTTTCAAACGCTACCGATTTATAATAAATATCAAGATATCCGGGGCTTGCCGCCACAAAAAACACGCCAATTGAAATGAAAATAAGCAGCGCTGAAATCCATTTTTTGTACACTACCCCCGACACATTTGAAATTATCATAAACATTGCCATCGGCAAAAAAACCGAACCAAGATAAGAAATGCGATTTGCAAGAAGAGCTTCTTCAAGATTTGCAGAAATTGACAGCACAAAATATCCTGCATTGGCAATCAATACAGATGAAAAAAGTAAAACAAACCACGGTTCTCTTTTTTTAATAAAAAAGCAATAACCAAGCAGCAACAAAAAAGAAAGCATAACCATAACCGCATATATAACAGAGCCGCTTGTGCTTTTGTTATCAATTGTACTGCATCCGCTAAAAGCGAAGCACACAAGCACCAAGAGCACTATGGCTGCAATTGTTTTTTTCATAAACTTTCTCCTTAAACACACATTCAAAATCACGCATCAAATGCCTTCCCACACTTTTTCCCACACTTTTTTTCAAAAAACTGCTTTTTCACACTAATTTTTTCTAAAAGTGTGGGGATTTTTTGCACGGTAAGCATTAATATATATATAATATAAGATACAACAGTTATATCTTATCACATTTCATCCGCTTAGTCAATGCTGCAATAGGCAAAAACCAAGATGATGAATTATCAAATTTTGTACGGAGGGAACGAACATGAAAAAAACACTATCAGTCATGCTTGTGCTTTGCATGATCTTTGGACTTGCAACTGCTGCCAATGCATCCGAATCGGTTTATGAACATGAGCCCGTTAATCCTTTTGCGGATGTGGCAGAAGATGCATGGTATCATGATGAAGTTGTGGATGCCGCAAGCACAGGCATCATAAACGGAAAAACTCAAACGGAATTCAAACCCGATGATCTTCTCACATATGCCGAAGCCATAAAGCTTGCGGCATGCATGAATCAGGTGTATAAAGACGGCAAAGTAACTCTTGCAAACGGCAATCCCTGGTATGCGCCGTATGCAGATTATTGCAAAGAAAATAAAATCATAACCGCTGAATATAACTACAATGAAAATGCAACAAGAGCCGGATATATGGAGATTTTTGCAAATGCACTTCCCGATGAAGCATTTGAAGATATCAACAATATCCGTGACGGAAGCATTCTGGATGTGAAGGATAATTCTCCCTATGCAATTTATGTATATAAGCTATACCGTGCAGGTATTGTAACCGGTGTTGACGAAAAGCATAATTGCAATCCCGATGCAAACATCAGAAGATGTGAGGTTGCAACCATCATTTCCCGTATGATGAACGCAGAAAAGAGAGTTAAATTTGATATGCCGAACTCTTCGGACATCACAATTTCAGATGGTGATGTTGATATTGTCGAAAAACCCGCTGTTGAAGTAAACACCGAGCCTTCGGGCGAAGTCATTACCGGAACCGATGTTGAAATTAGTGGACATGAGTCAATCGTTGTCACCCCGGGCACAGATAACCAAATTGTTGTTGAGGATGGGCCCACCACAGAAGGCACACAGATGGGCGATACGACAGTTGTTGTTGTTCCCAAAGTTGATTATGATGTAGATAATCCGCCGCTTATCATTGATGACACCAAAACTCCGGTTGAAATCATAAAGCATCCCGAAAGCATTGAAGTGGACGGATATATGTCTTCCGGTACACTGACCGTTGAGGCCACAGGCGGCTCGGGAAGATACACCTATCAGTGGAAATATCGCAGTGGCAGAGAAACCTTTGATGCTGTTGATTCATTTTATGTTAAAGGTTCACAAACAAACGAGATTACAATCTCGGCAAATCCCAGCGACCCCTACACCGGTGCCGCACTTTACTGCACCGTTACCGATGCAAACGGCACAAGTGCAAATTCGCACTCTGCTTCGGTATTCGGACCGTTTAGCATGAAAATAGAAAGCCGCACCATAGAAGGCGAAAAGCTTTATCTGGTTACCGGAAGAATTGCCGACGGACTTTTAAAAGCCGGAGATTTGCTTTCTGTTGAAAGAATTGACAAGGTTATTGCCTTTGGAACGGTTGAAAAAATTGAAATGTTCGGCAAATCGCTTGATGTGGCTCAAAAGGGAGATAATGTAGGAATCTACATCAAACTGTCAGAGGGTTACACACCTGCAGTCGGCGATGTTCTCATAAGATGGAAAGATTTTCATGTTATTGACGGAAGTGACATTGTAAATTAATATTTTATTAAAAAGAAAGGTCGGTGAGCTTTATGCTTAAAAAATTTATGGCTATTATTCTTGTTCTTTGTGTTATGTCGTGCGGTGTGGCTTTTGCCGATGAGGACTATATTGAATCGGAATTTGAATATACCGAAGACGGAAACGTTATAAGATATTACGGCGGAGAATATGTTTATATTCCGTCCGAGCTTTACGGAACACCGTTTTTAAGAATTGCAGACAACGCATTTATGGACCTTGGCATAACCGGAGTTCATATTGAAGAAGGCTTAATCGAAATAGGAAAAGATGCTTTCGCGGGAAGCAACATCGTTGATGTTTCAATTCCTTCAACCATGAAAAACATCAAAGACGGTGCATTTTCTTATTGCGCCGAACTTGAAGAAGTGTTTATCTTTGGTAACAGCGGGATGCAGTTTGGTGAAAATGTTTTTAAAGGCACAGGCAAAATCACATTTTATATAGCCTGCGAATGCGACACCGGGGCATTTTGGGAAAAGCTGAAAATCGCTAAGGGCGATGACAACTATGAAATTGAAGTTTTCCATCCCAACATGAGTGCAACCGATGAAACAGATCTCTTTGGTGCAACAATGGGCGAATGTGATGATTGCGGCATCACCATAAGTCAATATGACTTTGATATTTATGAGCCCTTTGATGATGTGTCCGAGGATTCATGGTATTACAAATATGTTGTATTCGCATACGGAATGGGCATTGTCAACGGAAAAAGCGAAACAGTTTTTGACCCCGAAGGCACTATGACCTGTGCCGAGGCAGCCAAAATTGCAGCTTCCATCAGAGCTTCTCAAACCACCGGAGAGCAAATTGAGACCTACGGTGACAAATGGTATGATGCATATGTGGACTATTGCTATGAAATGGGAATTATTGAAGATTACATCACCTTTGACTGGGAAAAACCCATAACAAGAGGTCAAATGGCATATCTTTTCTCCAGATGTGATTTTTATCCCTACTATATAAACGAGGTTCCGCTCACAGACATTCCCGATGTTTATGACACAACTCCCTATGCCTATGAAATTTTGGATCTCTACGACAAAGGCGTTGCAACCGGTGATGTTGATTACAGCTTCCATCCCGATGCCAATGTGAAACGCTCGGAAGCGGCGGCATTTATTTCAAGAATCATAGGTTACGAAATGAGAATAGAGCTTCCGAAGGGTTGATAAATCATGAAAAAATTTATAAGTGTTTTTCTCGGCTTGATACTTGCATTTTCAGCACTTGTGTTTTCTGCGGAATCACAAACGGTGTTTGCCGAGGCGGAATATGTTGAAGTTGCAAGCGCCGAGGACTTCAAAGATGCACTGGAAAGCAACGGCGATAAGAGTATTCTTGTAACAGATGATATTGTATTAACCTGCACCACCAAAGAAATCGGAGCCTACTGGATAACTGTCGGCAGTGGTGAAAAAACATTGAATTTAAACGGAAAATCCGTTGAACTCAATGCAGACTCAGGCATCGAAACTACCATGATAAGAGTGCCCGGCGGTGCGTCTCTTGTTATTAATGATACAAGCGGAGACAATTCGGGAAATCTGTGGTGTTACGGCAGAATGGAATCTCCGAGAGACGATAGTGGTCCGGAATATTTCAACGACAGAGTAAAACACAGAAATGTTATTGAAGTTGATGGCGGCGCTGTGACTGTAAACGGTGGCACTCTCGAAGCCGGACGCTCCAAAAAGCAGTGGATATATGACGGCAGAGATGTGTATGATTTAAGACACATGTTGGATTATACCATTCAGTTCGGTGTTCTCGGTCTTGCAATCGGTGCAAGATATGACGGATATGCATGGCAACAGGTAAACGGTGACTGCATTACGGTAAACAGCGGAAGTCTTATGGTAAATGACGGCGTTTTGCATGGCAGAGGTTTTTCGAATCTTGAAACATTTATTAAAGAAGGCGACAATGATGTTGATGTTGCATTCAGCCGTTCGGCATGCCTGAGACTTCTCGGCGGCACTACCGTTATTAACGGAGGCACATTTTGGGGCAGAGGAAATGCCGATGTTGTTGCAAGCACAAAAAATGCCAAGATAACCGTAAAAAGCGGAACCTTCAGCACAAATCATCTCCGTGTTTTGCTTGCTCCCACCATTAATGTTACCCTGACCGGTTATTGGGAGCCCTATGTTATAGGTCATGCCCAAAGATATGGATATAAATATCATCCCGCAACCGAACCGGGCAGCGTTAGACTCACCTCCGACATGCTTGATCCTCAACGAAATTCAGCAGAGCTTAACGGTGAAGCCTTGCCTGTCAGCGAATGGACAAAGCTAAACGCCACGGGAAATGACGGTTCGGCTACGGTTGTTATCACCCATCATATGTCAAATACCGACAGAAGAAACTTCATGTCGGGCAAAGGCACAAAAAAAGAAATATCAAGACTTAATATAGACGGTACAAATGCCCACGGCATGATGCTTACTCCCGATGTGCTTTCCTGCAATGCCGACGGTGTGAGAGATATTTCGGTGGAATGGTACCACAATGATGAACCGGCAGGCGACGAAGAATATATGATTGCAGGAAAATATCAGGCAAAGGTATCGGTACGACTTGATACAAACTACGCTTTTTCCGATTCACCAAGCTTCACAATTATGGGCGACAGAGTAAGTGACTATGAAATTTCTTCTTCAAAAAGAGTTGCCGTGCTTTGGTCAAAGGTTTACAATTTAGAGTGTAATCATTCCTACAACGAAAATGAACATTTCCAATTTGACAACAACGAGCATTTTCTTCAGTGCTCTGTATGCGACAAAATTCTTTTAAGGGAAGAACATTACTTCGACGACGGAAAATCGGATGGCGGCTCCATAATCTACAAATGCTCCGGATGTGATTTTGCATATGGTGAGCTTGATGACGGCAAAATCAGGATAAGTCATATTAATGTTTCCCTCCCCAAACCGAATACAGGTCACTTTCCCGAATATTACGGTGTAATCTCCGGTGAGGGCGTAAGCTTTGCCGATGGTGGTGATGAATTTACCAAAAACGGCATACGCTGGGGACTTTATGTAAATGATTTCGGCGTTGCACAAGATGTTCCCTTCGCAAGCGGCATGGGCTACCGTGCAACAGTATATTTGAAAGCAGATGACGGCTACACATTCCACAAAGACCAAAACGGACAATGTGATGCAGTTGTGGTTGTAAACGGTAAAGAAGCAAAATACGAGACTGACGGTGACCTTATGAAGGTAACATATGAAGTAAACGCACCCGAAATCGAGGTTTCATACATAAATATGTCGGGCATTGATTTCCCGGAAATCGGAAGAACTGCCGACCGTGAGCCGGAATCCGCCGAACCTATCTATTATGAATGCGACAGCATCACATGGTATGAAGACGGCGAATATATGGATTATGACGACACTTTTAAACCCGGCAAGGAATATAAGGTTGTAATTTATGTGGATGCAATCCGTTCGGGTTGGGATTACACTGCAAAATTTGCGCAAAATCTGACAGGTGCATCGGTTGACGGCTTTACAGTTAACGAAGCGGACATTGAAAGATTTCACGATACTTCGGTTTCCATTTCCTACACATTCCCCATTCTTGAGGAAGAAAAGGCAGAGAATGCCGAAAAGCCTACCGAGCCTGAAAAGCCTACCGAGCCTGAAAAGCCTACCGAGCCTGAAAAGCCTGCTGAGCCTGAAAAGCCTACTGAGCCTGAAAAGCCTACTGAGCCTGAAAAACCCTCATACGGTGACAAGGATAAAAATGAGGAAAAATCAGCTTTTGCAGATGTGGCAAAAGGTCAGTATTATTATGAGCCCGTTTTGTGGGCAGTTACCGAGGGAATCACCTCGGGAACAAGTGCAAACACCTTTTCTCCGGACTTTCCCTGCACAAGAGCCCAGGTTGTAACATTTCTTCACAGAATGCTCGCTTCACCCGAACCTGCGGCAATAAACATGCCCTTTGCGGATGTGAAAGATTCTGATTTCTTCTACAAGCCTGTTAAATGGGCATTGGGAAGCAAGATTACAGGAGGAACAAGCGAAACCACATTCTCTCCCGACTCTTTCTGCACAAGAGCCCAGGTGGTCACATTCCTCTGGAGAACATCGGGTCAGCCGAAAGCCAAACTGATTAACAACCCCTTTACAGATGTTAAAGAAGATGCATACTATTATGATGCTGTGCTGTGGGCAGTTGAAAACGGTATTACCGGCGGAACAAGCGAGACCACATTCTCTCCCGACTCCCCCTGCACAAGAGCACAGGTGGTTACATTCCTTTATCGTCACATAAACTGATAAAAAGTATTAATTGTATTATATAATGGTGATACTCCCCTTTGGGGTTATCATAAATAAAAAAATTTTTTGGAGGAAAAACTATGAAAAGAAAGATTATGAAACTTACAGGACTTATTTTGTGCCTGACACTTGCGATGTTTGCCTTTGCGGCATGCAGCAATGACAGCAAAAAAGCAGATGGCTCATCCGAGAAAAAGAATCCGATTGTCGGAACATGGGGATTCGAAACAAATTCAGAGTGGGAATACAAATTCAATGCAGACGGAACCGGTTCATATACATTTGGCGGTGAACCCATGACATTTACATATGAGGATGACGGCAAAGAGATTCGACTCAAATATGACCATGCCGACAACGTAAATGTGTACAAATATACCATTGACGGTGACACTTTGAATATAGAAGATGACTTTGGAGAAGTAACCGTATTCAAAAAGAAATAATTTACTATTTGCTCTCACTAAAAAGGAGTGTCCAAATCGGACACTCCCTTTTTTGTGCAATGCTGTCAACCAGGTAACAAACAGACAACACAGCGTGCCGGAATCGTCACGCCCTACGATGTTCTTGTGTTTATTTTAACAGCATTAATGCATATCAAATATCAAAAATTTCAAGCCTTCCCGCATCACGGACAAGCTTTCTGAAATTTTTCACTCTGTCAAAGGTCTGATAGTTTGAATCGTGAAAGCCGTGAGGGTTATTGAGAGCCGTGCGACAAATGAAGATGATATCATCACCTTCAAATTCAAAATCCACATATTGAAAACCTGCCGCTTGGGCATCAAGATGACGGTAGTCATAAATATCCTTCAAAACACACCAGTCAATTGCATTGTCCGAAACCATGAGCGTGAGCAGGTTTCGTGCACTGATTTCAGGCTGAGTAATTCTTGTTGCAAAGGAAAAATATTTTTTGCTGATTTCGTCATACTTTATGGTAAATTTCGAACGGTTACCGGGAAATTTGATTACACGGCTGAATTTAAGCGGTGCTTCGGGGTTTTCGGTGTCAACCTCAAATGCCATGATAAGCCCATACTGCGGAGTGTTGGCAGGCCCGATTCCGTAACGCATAATGTTGAACAGCTTGCCGTCAATAACCGTGAGGTTTCCTTCTATGTTGCCGTCGGTTTTGCCTTTGGCAACGCCCTCCCAGGCAGGGTCATAGTCTATGGGTTCGGAGTAGCTCCAGCTGTCGGCGTTTGTGAGGTCTGAATCAACGGGAGCAGACATAACCATAGGTGCATGAACTCCCGACGGTGCAAAAGCCCACTCCAGTGTTGCCCAAAGTCTGCCGCCAAATTCTACGACAGGTTGGGGGTTTTTGTGTACGCCGGATGTGTATTTGGGGCTCGGACAACCTCTGAGCAAAACCGAAGGCTCCGTCCATGTGGTTCCGCCATCGGTGGATTTGCCTATTAGCAAATCGCCATATTCCGTTGAGCATGAAAGCATATAAACCTCGCCCCTATGGATAAACATTTTTCCCCAGAAGCAGGGATAAAGCTCGCAAACATAGTGCCAGCTTTTGCCGTCATCATCGGAGCGAAAAATAAGAGTCAGGCACTGACGGGCATCATAGTCAAAAAGATCCATTGACGAAAGCAGATGTCCCTCGGGATGACGCACCATAGACGGTGAACAAAGATACTGCCCCGAAAAGCTGTAGGCTTTGTCGTCGGGGTGGAGATAGTTTACAATCGTTCCCACGGCATCTCCTGTTCGGGCAAGTCTCACAAGGCTTTTTTTGCTCTGTGATGCAACATAAAACTCATAGTCAAGTCCTGCTTCAAGATTTTCTATGGTAAATGAGGTCTCTTTTGTACTTCCCGTTTTTTCAAATTCGCCCTCTGTGCGGACTCTGCAAAAAATATCATATTCCGCATTTTCAGCCATGGGCAACCATTCAAAATAAATTGATGCCGATGAAGGAACAAGACGTGTTATGTATATATCTCCGATGCCAACAAACACCGGTTTATATGGAGCATAGCTCCATCCGTTGTGCTTCTTCATTTTAAGCCCTCCAATAAAAAATATTAAAAATCAATCAAGGTGCAGGTTTTCATGCCTGCACCTTGATTTTATCAAAGTGTTCCTATATGTTCAATACTTTTTGAAGACAAATTTTTATATTTTTGGGACATTACTTAAGAAAAATGCCGTTTTCAAGAAATGCATACTCGGGAATCCACTTTCTGTCAGATGCCCAGTTTTCACCAAAAATTTTAGATTTATGGAAAAATGCGGCAGGAGTAACAAGATAATCGTCACATCCCAGGTGCAGAGGACCAAGAAGATTTCGGAAATTACTTGTGAGTTCAATTTCAATTTTGTTATCTCCCTCCCAAAGAAGACCCGACAGGTCAAATTGATATGGTGCCCAAAGCATTGTATCGCACGGCTTTCCGTTGACCGAAAGCTTTGTGATAACTGCACCCATACGTTCGAAATCAATGGAGCGGTTTTCGGTTTCACCTTTTTGGAGATTTATGGTTTTTGAGAGTGTGATTTTTCCTGTGAAGAAAGGATATCCTTCTTCCACAAGGCTGTCACAATTAACATTTTTTGCAGGTTCTGTCAACACAAATCCTCCCTTTGTTACGAGGGTTCTGTTTTCACCCTCTGTATAAGGAGTTTTTGACTTCACGCAAAAATCGCCGAGAAGATAAATCTCTTCAATTTCACGGTCATACCACAGCATATTTTTAACGGCTTCAAATTCGCCCGCATCTCTAATCATGTCATAGACTTCTCTTGGCTGAACAAAATCGGTAATCATTGTGATTTTGTTTGTGCCTTTATTTATAAGCCCCGAAACATCAAGCTTTTTAAAACTCTTGTCTCTGAAATAACCGTCCGTTTTCTGTTCATATTTTTTGCCGTTTATAAGGATTTCAAAATGGTCGGGATCTTCAACAACAAGATAGGTTTTTCCCGAAAGATCTGTTTCACTCTCAAGGGTAAAGTCCATGCGGATGTTTACCTCTCTTTCGTAGTCGTTGGCAAGATCCTGAATATCCAAAACGGGAATGTTTTCGTGTTTTTCTTTTCCGTCTAAGCATACATCACAAAAATCAAGATTGATGGCGTTTTGTTCTGATTCTTCAATTGCCCATTTGCCCGAAAGCAGATTGTTTATGCTGAAAAGATTTTTCTTATCTTCAGTGTATGGAGCGAATCTTTCATCGTCATATACAAAAAATATAATTGAGCCTTTGGCTTCGAGAGTGATTTTTGCACTCACCTTTTCGTTCTTTTTTGCAAATGGGTATTTTTTGATTTCGCCGGTCATGTAGTCAAACATGGCAAGGCTTTTCCCGGGAGCTTCAAAGGTGGCTGTTTCCTTTTCGGAATAGGTGTTTACAAGATAATACATTGTATAGCCGTCAAATTTTCTTTCGGTATACTGCACATCACATACATCTTTGCCGTCGGCTTTAAGGGAAATGAACCTCTGTTCACGGGGAATAAGAGACACTATTTCTGCACTTGACCGGGCGTAAACGTCTGCAAGTGCTCTCACACTGTCATCCCTTTCACCGCCCACATATGACGGAATTTCACCGCAGAAAATGAGCTTTCCGCCGTTTTGCTTGAATTCCTTTAAAAGCGCAAGGGTGTTTTTGTCAATGTTTTTGCTTGAGGGAACAATGATAACCTTGTAGGTCATTTCGCCGATTGTCAGACTGTCGCCCTCAACTCTCGCCATCTTTTCCATGATGCTTTCGTCACCCAGATGACTCAAAATCTGATTTTTATCAAGTTCGGTGATGACGTCGACCAATTTATATGAATAGTTTTTGTTAACCTCGCTCTGCCAATTGTGATCGTCACATCTGTCAATCCATGCAGAGGCAATGGTATGCAAAACAAGAACCTCACATCTGATTTCGCCCTCTGCAAGGAGCATACCGACTCTCGAGGCAAAATCGTTAAACATTTTATAATCATCCCACCATGGGTTTTGATAAAAATGTCCTGCAGGGTAGTCACGTTTTCTTATGCCTGCAAGTGAATATCCCGAAAGATGTTGACAAAGGAGGTTTGCCCCCTTAACCATTTGCCATTCAAGTATCCATTTCAGCTCTTCAAAGCTCACATCCCATCCGCAAAGTGCAAAGCTTTCGGTGAGCACCTGTTTTTTCCCGGTCTGGGCACAAACGCTTGCAAGCTGTGGCATCAAAAGGTCTCTCGACACCGTGCGGCCGAGTTTGTCCACACCGGGAATATGCATATACATGTAGCTTGGCATGCATGCACCGTTTGAATCAAGCTGTCCGGAAAAGGTTTCTTCCAAAACCAGGTGACCGGTGAGCATAACGTCATTTTCGTTGCACCAGTCATATATTTTTTTCATAAAGTTTTCCGAAAACAGCTTTGCCACAAGTTTCCGGAAATTGTGTCTTGTTTTGTAGCAGTCATCGCTTGTAATAAAAAGATGATGGAGATTTTCAAGCAGATTCTCGCCATATGCTTTTTTATATTCATCGGGCAAAACAAGCGACCAGGGTATTGACTTATTCTTTCTCGAAAGCTGAGGCTCATCGGTGAAAAAGCCCGACATTTTTTTGAAATCGTCTCCAAGCGCCTCTTTGTATCTTTGATGAGTTGAAGCAATGAAGGCTTCGGTAACATTGCCGTCCATTGCATCTATATAAAACCTGTTGGTTTCATAGTAGAAGTGCATGTTCTTTCCGTCTTCCGCCTTAATGTTTGTCACTGTAAATTCTCTTTGCACGGGAACATCTGTTATCTCCATGTAAATGTATTTCTGATGATATTTTGAACCGAGACCTGTCACAGCTCCCGAGCCAAAACCGCTTGGCCATCCGTTTTCATCATATCCCCATGGCTCCATGCCTCTTTCTTTGGCATCGTTTACCGAAGCTCTCACATTATCCATCCATTCATCGGACATATATTTTGTCTTCAGTCCGCCTCTTGCATGCATAAAAAAACCGCCAAGGCCCACTTTGTCCATTTCTTTTATCTGAAAAAGAGTTTCATCAACTTCCAATTTTGTATTCCACGACCAAAACGGAAGAGGTCTGTATTTTTTTGGAGGGGTTATAAGATAATCATTTGTAATTTTCATGGCAAATCTCCTTTTATTTTAAAAACTTAACTAATATACACAAATTTACTATCGTCCTCGCGAAGAGCAATAACCGTATTTTTAATCAAAAAAGCCTTAGGATCGCCAAGAGGAGAAATCAACGTACATTCAACCTCGGTTTTCTGAGTGAAACCAAGATCTGAAAGCCTTCGTTTCATACCTGATTTTTCATCAATACCCAAAACAAATGCACTCTCGCCGACTCTAAGCATATTAAGCGTCCGTGATGACATACAAATCCACCTCAAAATCAATTTATAGTATATTATATTTCAATGTGTTATTATTTGTGAAAAAATCACACAAAAAGACCCACAACATATGCCACAACGCAGGATGCTCCCGCAACCGGAAGAAGCGAAAAACGGCAGTATGCCATGACAAACGCCACCAAAAATCCCGCAACCGATGCATACACACTTCCTCCTGCATAAAAAATATAGGGAACAGTCATTGCACCGAGAACCGAATATGGAACATAATACAGAAAATCACGAACGAATTTTGAGTTTATTTTTGAGCGAAAAAACGCGAAGGGTATCATTCTTACAAGATAGGTTGTAAGAGCCATGGCGGCAAGAAGTATGATAAAATTTTTATCCATTCAAATCCTCCTCAGGTCTTTCTTCCACGGGTCTGAGCCACGCCATCAGAGCCGATGCCGTAACCGCACAGATAATCACCGAAAATCCGCTTGAAACATGAGATGCAAGCCACGGTACATAATAGATGACACTGCTCATTACCGAAGCAATAATTATTGCATACATCACAGGTCTTGAATCTCTGGCAGGAGGAACAATGATTGCTACAAACATAGAATATATGGCAAGACCGAGAGCCGCTCTCACACCATCGGGTAATAACTCTCCGGAAAATGCTCCGAGAGCCGTTCCCAGAGTCCAGCCCAAAATCGGCAACGTAATCAGCCCATACATATATGCAGGAGTTATTTTTTCCTTTTCCGATGCCGCCATAACAAAGTTTTCGTCGGTTATGGCAAAAGCCACGGTAAAGCGATGGATATTTGAAAAGCTCTTGTCAAGACGCTGAGTAAGAGCAATTCCCATAAGCGAATATCGCAAATTTATTATAAATTGCGAAACAATCATTTCGATTACACTTCCAAATGCAACCATAACAGACACTCCGGCTACCTGACCTGCCGAAGTGAGATTTGTAAGTGATATGAGGATTGCCTGAATGGGCGAAAGTCCTTTTTCAACTGCCGAAATACCAAAACCAAAAGCTACCGACAAATAGCCCAGTGCTATGGGAAGACCTCGTTTCAAGCCGTAAGAATACTTCATTTTCATATGTTCTCCATTTATATCATAATGGAACAATTATACATCAAACAAGCATAAAAGTCAACATAGGGCCTTGGAAATAGCGGGTAAGGATTAGGATTTATTAAATTACTTGCATTATCGGTTGTATTCTGCTATAATAAAGAAAAAACTCAAGGAGGGTTATATTATGAACGAAAACAAACAAATTCCCATGGATGATGAAAGCTATGTTGCTGTAGAGCTTACTCTTGATGACGGTTCCGTTTTGGAGTGTGCTGTCCTCACGGTATACAAAGCAAACGGCAAAGATTATATTGCACTTTTGCCAATGGCAGAGGCAGAAGGCGTTGAGGACGACGAGGTTTTCCTCTATCGATACAGCGAAGCAGATGACGGTGCACCTGTTCTTGATGATATTGAAGACGATGCAGAATATGATGCAGCTGCAGATGCATTTGAAGCATGGCTTGCCGAACAGGATTTTGAAGATTAATAATTAACCAAAAGTACCGGCGAAAATCAGAATTTTTATGCAAAAAACATACTTGACAAATTGGTTTTTATGTATTATAATAATAAGGCTGATTTCAAGGTCGATTTATCAGTAGCCCTTTTAAGGGTTCCTTGCTCCGATATTCGGGGCCATAGTCCACAAGGAGGTGAAACATTATGACAAATGTTATCAACAATTACGAAACTATTTTTGTTATCGATGCGTCTTTACCGGAAGATCAGATTACAGCTATTTCCGAAAAGTTTCAGGCTATGATCGCCGCTAACGGAACAGTTGAATCCGTTGACGTATGGGGCAAAAGACGTCTTGCTTATGAAATTGATTACAAAACAGAAGGTTATTATGTTTTGGTTAACTTTGCAAGCGAGGCTGAATTTGTTGCCGAACTCGAAAGAGTTTATAACATCACCGATGGTATACTCAGAACAATAGTTATCAGAAAGTAATTTAAGAGGTGAATTGTTATGAATAAGGCAATACTCGTAGGACGTCTCACAAGAGACCCCGAACTCAGAACCACTGCAAGCGGTGTAAGTGTATGCAGCTTTTCAATAGCTGTTAACAGAAGATTCCGCAATGCCGAGGGCAACTACGATGCAGATTTTATTAACTGCGTTGCATGGAGACAGCAGGCTGAGTTTTTGGCAAAATATTTTGCCAAAGGACGCATGGTAGGTATTGTAGGCAGTATTCAGACCAGAAACTATGATAACAAAGACGGTCAAAAGGTTTATGTTACAGAAGTTGCATGCGACGAAATTCATTTCGTTGACAGCAAGGCAGCTTCCGGCGATTCCTTCCAGCCCTCTGCTAACACTTCTGCTCCGAGTGCCGCACCGGCTATGCCATCATTTGATGAAAATGACGGTTTTATGCCTATGCCGGCAGCTGACGACGACCTGCCCTTCTAATTATTAAAAGGAGGTAATAAAAATGGCTGAAGAAAAGACATTCCGCAGAAAACCCAAAAGAAAAGTTTGTGCTTTCTGTGCAGATAAAATTCAGGAAATTGATTATAAGGATATAGCAAAGCTCAGAAGATATGTTTCTGAAAGAGCTAAGATTCTTCCCAGAAGAATCAGCGGTAACTGTGCTAAACACCAGAGACAGCTTACAGTTGCTATCAAAAGAGCAAGACACATCGCTCTTCTTCCTTTCACAGCTGAATAATATTTTTATTTTAAGGGACCGTAAATTAATTTGCTGAATTAATTTACGGTCCCTTTTGGGGAATAGGAAAAAAGATTCAGAATTGTCAAATCGAACTCAAAGCAAGGCAGAGCCTTGCTTTGAGTGGTAACCCGAAGCTGTACAAAGGTACTGCGAGTGGTGAGATTTGGCAAGAGCAAAAAGGCATAT
>JAFQBA010000065.1 GCA_017416845.1 Clostridia bacterium | reverse complement strand
TCGTACCGGCAGTATTGTGGGTGCGTTTGTGTTGGCAATTGCATCAATTGTGATGTTACTGAAGCATGTGGAGAACATTCGCCGTATCATGCAGGGGAAAGAGGCACATTTCAGCTTTCTTTGGAACAAGGATAAGGAGCTGGAGCGGTTACAAAATAAGGAAAAGGAGCTGTAAAAAAAGTCCTCTAAAAAGCAGAAGGTACATTCGAAAGAATGGGTCTTCTGTTTTTTGAAAGAAGAAAGGAAGAAAAGATATCATAAACGGAGAACAAGCTGTAATTTTAAGTATGGCTAAAAAAGCCGTCCCATGTTTTTTGAAAAAACGGCTTTCGGGATCTGTGGATATTTGTTTTTTATGCTGCCTGTGCCAAAGCAGACTTCTTCAAATGGTACTTGTGTAGGTTAAAACCAATGGAAATCAGACCGATCTCCAAAAACATACCGTTTAAGCCGCGTCTACGGGCTCTTGTGTAGGCACGGTTCCACTTGATCGTACCAAATGCTCCCTCTGCCTGTATGCTCCTGTTCATCCGAAGAAGTGCACCGTGTATGCAGTTTAAGTTATTCAGCACCTCTCTGTGGAAAACTGTCAATTCTTCATTCAAACGTATGATTCGATTGCCGGTTGCTTTATGACACTTTTCCTTATGCGGACAACCGCTGCAATCTTCACACTGATAGTATTCCTCGGTGCGTCCGCATTTGTTTCCTCTTACCGGCGCGGTCCTCAAATAATAAAACCGCTTACCGCCGGGACATACGGGATGACCCTCTTCATCTATGTGGAAATTGACAGATCTGTATGGATCATTATGATAGATGGCATCTTTGCTTTCCTTTTCATACATCGTAAATTTCATGAACTTCTCCATCCCATGCTCTTCACAGAACAGATAGTTATGATAGTTTCCGTACCCTGCATCCGCGAGCGGGTATTTGGGATAAAAACCGTAAAATCTGCGAAACGTATTCATCAGCGGCACAAAGCAATCCATATCCGATGCGTATTGCATGACGTTGAACGCTGCTATATATTCATCGCATATTGCAAGCTGTACGTTAAAGCCGGGCAGCAACTGACCGTTTCCCATATAGTCTTTCTTTACTCTGAAAAAGGTAGCATCATTGTCTGTTTTGGAATAGCTGTTACGGTCATTTCCGCATATCTTGATATGCTCAGCATATTTTTTCAGCTTTTGGATGTACTCAACAAGCTGATCGTAATATTTCTGTTCCTGTGTCTTATGATGCCCTCTGCCACGCACGATCTCATTGGGGCGAATGCCTGTAAGACTTACGTACTTTTGCAGAATGTCCTCTAAATATTCTATGGCATATTCGGTACGGGTTCCGAATTTTACACCGTGTACGGAGATACCGAAATTCATTTTCTCAAGCACTTCTGTCACCTTCAAAAATGTTTTATCCCGATTCTTTACGCTGCTTTTCTTCCATACCCAGCTGTACATGTTGGCGTTGGCTCTGATCTTGGTTCCGTCTATATATGTGTGATTCAGATCTACGTGCTCCCCCACAAATATGCAGGAATTGATTTCGGCAAAGATTTCCTCAATGCTGTCTGCAAGGCAGTTTTTCATAAAATTATCTATGGTCATGTGGCTTGGGGCATTGTTGCCGTTGAGCAGCCACATGAATCGAATATCTGTTTTGCACAGCTTTTCGATCATTCTTGTGGATACGTAACCATGCTCCATAAAGGCAAATAGTATAACTTTAAGCAAAGTAATTGAATCGTATCTGGGGCGACCTGTCTTGTTCTCCTCACGCACAAGATATTTATATAGGTCGATGCTATCCAAAACTTCACAAAACGTATATACCGGATCAGAAATTTCAATAATTTTTTCAATTTCTACTGGTAATTTCAGTTGATATGTGGTAATATATTCTCGTGAGTAATTTTGTTTTTTCATCAACTACATTTTACCACAAAAAAAGACTATGTGCTCATTTTTCAACACATAGTCTTTTTCTTTTTCAGGGACTTTTTTTACAGCCCCTTTTCTGCGAAAGAGCAGTATGACGGTGCGTAAATGTAGGTGAGAAAAGCGAAAAGGTGCGTAGATTACACAATACTGCTTTGGATGGTTTCCCAAATTTCTTTTTCTGCTTCTTTGCCGTAAGCATAAAGAGTAACAGT
The DNA here is from genome assembly GCA_017416845.1 of Clostridia bacterium. Lineage (GTDB taxonomy): Bacteria > Bacillota > Clostridia > UMGS1810 > UMGS1810 > RGIG1828. Next base: position 739 of record JAFQBA010000065.1, on the reverse strand, counting down.
AACACTCGTTCCATCTTTTAACCTTAACGTATAGAAAAAGCAATCATCAGAAATAAGCTTGTCACCTTTGTGAAATTTGCTTTCAACAGAACCAATATCACATATTCTGACAACAGTTTTTTGAAAAACTATCTTTCCATTTATTTCCGCACCTCTGGGGAAAATGACTCTATCTGTATCCATGATCAAGGTTCTACTTTTTTCGGCAAGGAAGCAACTGAAAAATATAATACCTAACAGTCCACCCATCAATATCAGACAAATGGGTAATTCGATATTTTCAATGCCTGCAAAAGCAAGGATAATACCGATCAGCACTACTGCGCCACAAATCAAAGCAGCTATCGCAAGCAACTTTGTTGCACGAGAAGTATATCTTTTCATTTCGCATTCTCCTTTAAGGTTTTACAGCTTGAAATCAACATTCGCCGGATACGACCGCAAAGATTTCGATAATTTTTATATGTTTCTTCACCAATGCTGTTTGTGTTATATAACAACCGCAACCAACCTTCGGTTTCGCTACATTCCTTAAGAGCAATTTCAAATTTTGAAAGCATATCTGCTCTACTCTGCCCATAATTGGCCTCACGGATATTTGCATAAATACTGCTTGAACTTTTGCGGATTTGGAAAAGAGTGTTAGATGGCGCTTTCACGTTTTGGCAAAGCAATTCTATTTCTGTTGCAAGCTGCTCAGAATATATCAGCAAATAATTTTTCGGCATATAACCACTCC
>JAFQBA010000064.1 GCA_017416845.1 Clostridia bacterium | reverse complement strand
ACGGGTGAGTGAGTAAAAGGTACGCATAAGAACGTAGCCGCATGCGTCCGTGTTAATACGTCTTTCAAGACGTTGCTTGTATTCTGAGCCCCTGTGGGGCGTTTATTGAAAAGCCCCCGGCATTGCCGGGGGATGTTTACTCTTTGTAGTGTTTTCGGTATTCCTTTGGAGAACAACCTGCGTTTGCTTTGAAAACACGGTTAAAATATGCACCGTCGCTGAATCCCAAATCATAGGAGATGCTCGTAACACTCATATTTGTTTCTTTCAAAAGCTGTTTTGCTTTGTTGATTTTAAGTGTGTTGACATACTCAATTATGGTTTGCCCGGTTATTTTTTTGAAGGCAGATGCGAGAAGTGATTCTGAAATATTTGTGAGATTGCATAGGTCCGAAAGCTTTATTTTTGAATTGAGATTATTGTGAATATATCTAACAACCTCGCCAATGAGATAACGGTGATTATCGTCCGAACTTTCGGCGATTGACATTCTTTCAATCATAACAAGCAACTTCATGAGATTACTTTTTATCACAATTTCATAGAAATCGTTTTTTTTCATGTGTTCACTGAACATTTCAAGTATCAGACCTTCAATTTCATCGTCACCGAAAAATACTGATACATTGCTTTTTTGCTTGACAATTAGCGGGTTTATGCATGATAACATGATTCTGTCCGATGAACTGTTTTCCGACATAAATTCGTCGGTAAAATCAATTCCGATTACGAGAAGGTCATCCGATCCTGCATGCATGCTGTGATAGGCGTAGGGGGGAATAATAATTATATCTCCGGACTTTAGGCAGAATTTGTGATTGTCAATGGTGTGCTCACAGCTTCCTGTGAACACATACCACATCTGATAGTAATCGTGTGTGTGAATATTCTGATTTCGGCGATTTTGCTTCCAAATGGAAAAACCGTTTTCCGAAAGTATGACGCTTGAACGCATAAATGTATACGGTTCATTTTCCTTCAGTTCCGGACCGATGTCATTTTCAAAAAGGATATCGTAGTTTCTTTTCAACTTATATCACTCTCCGGTGAGTTCATTTTTAAGTGATTATAATATACCCCTTTTTTGTGATGGTTGTCAATACTTTTTGGTGATAAAATACAAATCGGGTTTCGAAATATCAAAGTCCGTGTGTATTGCACAGTATTTTGATTTGTTAATTAATTTATTGCATGAAAAAATGCAGAAAAGTACAAAAACTTTGCAGAATAATACAATTAATTATTGTTTGAATGTGATATAATAAAATGTAAAAAGCATTTTTATGGATTTTAGTATATTAACAATGATTTGGGAGGATATATAATGAAAAAGAAAATTGCTTTTGCAGGCTTCAGACATTCTCACATTCTCATGCTTTACGGCATGGTTAAAGACAGTGACATTTTTGAACTGGCAGGTGCGTGTGAGCCAAATGAAGATGCAAGAAAAGAATATGAAGAAAAAGGAGTTTCGTTTACATACAATTCCTATGATGAGCTTTTTAACGATGAAAGCGTGAACACGGTTGCAATCGGTGATTATTATGCAAATAGGGGTTCGCTTGCCATTGAAGCTTTGAAAAAGGGCAAAAATGTTATTTGTGATAAGCCCCTTTGTACAAGCCTTGAAGAGCTTGATACCATTGAAAAGCTTTCAAAAGAAAAAGGTCTTTATGTAAGCTGTATGTACACAATGCGATATGATGAAATCACCGCGGCGGCAAAAGAAGCCATGAACCTCATCGGCGATGTTAAGAGTGTATATTTCGGAGGTCAGCATCCTCTGATGTTTTCCGAGAGACCGTCCTGGTATTTTGAAGACGGGAAGCATGGCGGACTTTTCAACGACATTGCCATTCACGGCATAGACCTCATCTATTATCTTGCAGGGCAGAGAGTAAAAAAGACAATTGCCGCAAGAAGCTACAATGCCTATGCAACAGAGGCGCAAAACTTCCGTGATTCAGGTCAGCTTATGGCAGAGCTTTCAAACGGCGCAGGTCTCATTGCCGATGTGTCCTATGCTGTGCCAAATGCTTCGGGCTACACACTTCCGTATTACTGGCAGTTTTTCATCTGGGGTGAAAAGGGCATGGTGAGCTTTTCGGCAAATTCTGATTTTGTTGAATGCCACATCGATTCCGAAAATGAAAAAGTGATAATTCCCAAAAAGAGCGCTCCGACCGATTATCTTTCGGACTTTGCCGCTCTCATAGACGGCAAAGATGCACTTCTCCCCATGGATGAAGTGTTTGCGGCAACAAGAGACACTCTCACAATTCAGAAGAATTCTATTTAATGAGGTGACACCATGAAGAAAACAGTTAATTTTGCACTCCTTGGCTGCGGAAGAATCTCCGCAAACCATCTCGACGCCATTGAACACGCACCCCATGCAAAGCTTGTGGCTGTGTGTGATATTGTGGAAGAAAAGGCAAAGGTGATTGCCGAAAAATACGGATGTAATTATTACACAGACCTTGAAACAATGCTCGACAATGAAGACATAGATGTCTGCAACATTCTTACCCCCAGTGGATATCATGCAGAACACGGATGCATTGTTGCAAAACGCAAAATCAATGTTTTTTGCGAAAAGCCCATTGATGTGACAAAAGAAAAGGCGGATATGCTGATTGAATGCTGTGAAGAAAACGGAGTAAAGCTTGGATGCGTATTTCAGCGAAGAACCTATGATGCCGCAATAAAAACCAAAGAAGCCGTTGAAAAGGGATGGCTCGGAAAAGTGACTCTTGCCGATGCATATCTCAAATACTGGCGAGATGATGAATATTACAAAAGTGATGCATGGAGAGGCACTCTTGCCCTTGACGGCGGTGCACTCATGAATCAGTCGATTCACGGAATTGACATGATAAGCTGGATAATGGGCGGCATCGAAAAGGTCAATGCCGACTGTGACCGTCTTGTGTGGGACATTGAAGCGGAAGACACGGCAGTTATCCGAGTTCGGTATAAAAACGGAGCAATGGGTGTTATAGAAGGTGCAACAACCGTCAATCCCGGTCAGGAAACTTTCTTTGCGGTTCACGGCACCAAGGGAAGCATCATTTTTGGTGACAAAGGGTTTTATATGTGGGAGCTTGAAGACAAATCAATTCCCGTTCCAGAAGTGACAAACTCCATGGGCGGTGCAAACTGTCAATATAACGAGACCAATTTCGGTCATACCTATCTGATTGAAGACATGGCAATGGCTGTGCTTGAAGACAGAGCGCCCATGATTGGAGGCAAAGAAGCAAGAAAAGCAGTGGATATTATTCTTGCCGCTTACAAATCTTCAAAAGAAAAATGTGATGTTAGTGTGGAAGCATAACGATAGGAGGTTACATAATGATATTTCCTGTTCCCGTAAAAGAAGAATATTTTGATGGCAAATACAAACTTAAAGAAAAATATGATACCGCTGTTCTTTTTGAATTTTACAAATCGACAGAAAACGGAACAAATGATATAAAGCTTAAAGAAAATGTATTGCTGAAAAAAGAAGAATATTCAATTAAAATAAACGAAAACGGCATTTGTGTTGAGTTTTCGTGTGATGAAGGGAAGTTTCGCGCGCTCACGTCGGTGCGTCAGCTGATTGTTATTGAAGGTGAGGAGCTTTCCTATGCGGACATTTCGGATTTTCCGCAGTTTGAACATCGTTCCTATATGCTTGACATAAGCCGTGACAGAATTCCGAAGCCCGAAAAGATTATGCATATAATTGATTATCTTTCGGAGCTCAAATACAACGAGTTTCAGCTCTATATGGAAAACTTCTGTTTTAAATACAGCGCATATCCGGATTACACAAAAAATTTCGACTGTCTCACTCCCGATGATATTGTGATGCTTGACAAATATTGCAAAGAGCGTTTTATCGAGCTTGTTCCAAATCAGAACAGCTTCGGTCACATGGATACGTGGCTTGGGCAGGATGAACTGAAAATTCTTGAAGTAACCGACGGCAAAGCAAAAACCGGCACTGTAAATCCTCTTATGGATGAAACAAAAGAGCTTATTGACAATATCTATGGCTCGCTTCTTCCGTATTTCAGCTCGGGTAGGGTTAACATTGGCCTTGACGAGGCATATGGTCTTGGCAAATATCAGCTTGAAAAAGAGTGCAGCGAAAAAGGCAAGGCAAATGTATTTATGGACTATCTTTGCTATCTCTCGGAGCTCGCAGAGAAAAAATACGGCAAAACCGTAATGTTTTGGGATGATATGGTTATTAACTATCCCGAAAGTTTCCACCGTGTTCCCAAAAATGCTGTAGCACTTGAATGGGGATATGAATTGATTCAATCGCAAATGATGGGAGAAAATTGCAAATCACTTGCTGATAAAGGTGTAAGATTTTATGTTTGTCCCGGAACCAATGTTTGTCTCACATTCACGGGAAGGTTCGACATTGCTTCATTTAACCTACGCACTGCAGGTGAACTCGGAAGAAAACACGGTGCTGAGGGCTACATGGTTACCGACTGGGGCAACAACGGTAATCCGCAATTTTTTGTTTGGAGTTATGTGCCTCTGGCACTTGCAGGTCAGTATGCATGGAATGTTGGAAGCAAGCAGCACGGAGGATGGCTCAAATCATGGTACATACACGCGGCAGAAGAATTTGCTGACCGTTTTCTTTTTAAAGCCAAAGTTTCGAGAGAGCTTTATCGCATTGCAAGCTATTATCAGCTTGAACCCGAAAGACTTCACGGATCAACGATTTGTGCTCACATCTTTCTCAATCCTCTTGAAAAAGATAATTATGTTGATTTCTTCAAGTTCTCCGAAATTGCAGACCCTATATATTTTGAGGAAATCATCGCTCGCATGAAAAAAGAGCAAAGCCGCATCAAAAAGCTTGATTTTGCCGAAGATTTGAAATCCGAGATTCTTTGTAACTCCGACATTGTTATACTTTGCAGTGAATATGCTCTTGTGAAAATTGCAGGCAAAGTCAGCAAAGAAAAATATGATGAGCTCACCGCCTATTCCGAAAAAATTGAAAAGGACTTTACAAGACTTTGGCTTAACAAGGATTTTGAAGAGGGAATAAACACTTCTCTTTCAAACATCCGAAACAGAAGACAAGAGCTTAAATCTTTTGTAAAATAATACAGACATTCTTTTTGAAAATTGCAACGGAACAAAAATAACAGATTTTGTTAATAAGTTCATGGTTTTTGCTATTGGAAATGTGACAAATGTATGATATAATAAAATATAAAACATTTTTATCAACGATAAAAAATATGAGGAGTGATTGTATGAGAAGAGTATTGGCATTATTACTTTGTGCTATGCTGCTCACATCAACAGTCGGCTTTGCCGCACCAAGCAAAAAAACCGAAGAAAGCACGCTGTTGTTCAGCCAGTCTTTCAACACAGTAATCACCAACACACAACCCATTGACATGAGAGTTGTGGGCAGAGGTGCAAGAGTTTTAGACTATGGTACAAACAACAAAGCCCTTGCGTTTGACGCAGGCTCAAGCGTTCAGCTTGCAGAGGCGAGCGTATCTCTTGAGAATAGGTTTTTCATTTCCTTTGACATTGCCGCAACAGACAAAATCGGCGGAAGTGTTAATCTCAAAACCTCGTCCGGTTCGGGTTTTTCAATTGTAAAGTTTACCGACGGGAAAATCTGTACCCATAATAACAGAGCCGTGGCGGGAGTTAACGAAAGATTTACAAATGTAACAATTGAAGCAAATGCCGCAACCTCTTCATATAATTTGTACATAAACGGAAAATGCGAGAAATCAAATTATTATGTTTCAAATCTCACAGTTAAGAATGCTGCTGCAGTAAGCTTTGAGTTTAATTCCGAAAACGGTGCAAAGGTATACCTCGACAATGTTAACATGGGTCTCGGAAAAGCAATGAAGTCCTATCCAGTTGCACAGTATGACCCGACCTCTGCCGAATATGATGATTCAACCTACGGCGTGACGGATGATATCTATCTTAACATTGATTTTGAAGAAGGCAAAAGAACCTCTGCCGCATTCCAGCACAAAAACAACACTCTGGAACGTTACACAGACGAAGACGGTTCGGGCTACTGTAAATTTGAAAGACTTGTAGATGCCGACTTCCACCTTGATGTAAACACTTCTGCTTACCAATCCGATTCACTTGTATATCAGTATGATTTTCGTCTCATGAGCTCGGAAACAAGATTCCAGACTCAGATAAAGAGCACATCAAATCAGTATTTTAATATGTTCACCCTTGCAGACGGAGTTCTTCAGGTTGGCAATTTCAAAAAGGTTATTCCTGTTGGCGAATGGCAGACAATGTCTGTTGTATATAATGTTCTTGAAGGAACATATGATGCATATCTCAACTACAGCCTCATTGCCGATGACCTTCCCGTGAATTATCTCTATCTTCATCAGGAAGCAATGACATGGCGTATTCATGTCAACCGTTCAAGCGGTGGTGTCGATCACTTCCACGTTGACAACATGGTTGTATATGGCGGAGATGCACCGAGAAAAGACCTTGAATATATTGAACAGACAGAGGTTGTTATCGACCCTCTCCTCAGCGCTCTTCCCGGTGAACACCGTCAGAAATCAGCACTCGTCGGCAGAGTTTCTTATCATCCGGCCAGCGGAGTTCTCTATGCAAACGATACAAAAACCATATATGAACCTGCCATCATAAATGACACTGTTATGGTTCCCGTTGAGCTTTTCAAAACCGCTTTCGGTTTGGAAACAAGCTTTGATGCCGTGTCCGGCACAGCAAAAATCGGAAATCTTTCCCTCAGTGTCGGTTCGACTACCGTAGACGGCGGTGTATACAATGCTTCTCTTGCAGTTGCACCAACAGTTCGCAATGACACGCTTATGGTGCCTCTTAAAAATATTGTTGAAAACGGACTTGGCAAAAAGTTCTATCAGGATACAACCGTAGCACAATCTCCGGGCATGATTGTAATTGGAGACAGCGAGTTCACTCCTCCAAACGGTTCGGAGCTTCAGGAGCTTAATGATTTTGCTCTCTATTTAAGACCTGATGCCGACTTTATTACAAACGATTACAATGCATCCTATCTCAAGGGAGTTCATCCCCGTTATCTTGCCGACAAGGCAGACTTCGACAGAATAAGAAGCATTTCAAAAACAGATCCCACCATGATTGAATGGTCAAAATTTGTACTCAATCAGGCGGACAGGTATGTGCGAGATGCCGAGCCTCTCGTCTACGAACTCCGTGACGGCGTGAGACTGTGGTATGTTTCCATGGATATGGTTGAACAGATGTCTGTTCTCGGCATGGCATATCAGCTTACCGGCGACAAAAAATATGTTGACCGTGCTTGGCTTGATCTCGAATCGATCTGCACATTCCCCGACTGGCACCCCGAGCATCATATAGATGTCGGCGGTCTTGCAGTTGGTGTGTCTATAGGCTACGACTGGATGTATGATGCTTTCAACGATGAGCAGAGAGCCATTATTGAAAAGGGCGTATATCAAAACGCTTACATAGACTATGTTGACGGCTATCAGGGCAAAAGTCAATATATGAAATCCGGTGTTGTAAACTCTGCAAACCACAACATGGTTATGAACGCAGGTGCAACAGCTATCGGTATTGCCTTTATGGATATATATCCGAAAGAGTCTGCATATTTCATTTCAGAAGCACTCAAATGTCTTGAAGTGGCAATTCCTTCATACGCTCCCGAGGGTGCATGGTACGAAGGTATGAACTATGCAAAAATGACCCTTGAATATATGAACTATCAGCTTGGTGGTCTCGATCAGGTCTTTGGCACAAACTACACTCTCGATAAAACTCAGGGTGTCGACAAAATTGTTGACTACTTCCTCTACATTCAGAGTAATCTCGGTGCATTTGCATATGCCGATGTAAGTAACCCCAATGTTTCGGTTGACCCGGGCATTCTCTGGCTTGCAGAACATTTTGACGATTATGCCTCTGTTGCAACCTATCATTCATCCCTTGGCATTCCGCCAAGTCCAAAAGCAATGATTTATTATCATCCCGAAAAGATGAATGCATCCGCAGACATGGATCTTGATCATCTCTACCAAAGCCTCAATGTTGTAACCATGAGAGATACATGGGACGGTGATGCTCAGACTGCATTTGCCGGAATGAAGGGCGGCAGACCTGCCGACACCCACGGTCACATGGATTCGGGCATGTTCACTTTCTATGCAAACGGAACCCGCTGGACAGCAGACCTTAGTTCCGAAAACTATAATGTGGCAAAATATTGGGAAAATTCCGGCCCCGAAAGTGCAAGATGGTCATATTTCCGTCTCAGAGCCGAAGGTCACAGCACAATCTTTATTAACCCTGCAAAAGAGGGTGAATATGATCCTCAGGCAACTGCAAAGGTTGTTCGCTATGAATCTAAACCCAGAGGCACAATTGCTGTTCTTGACATGACAGACTTGCACATGGGCAAAGCAACCAAAGCTGAAAGAGCAATGTATTTTGCCGACGACCGCAGAAGCCTTGTTCTTCGTGACGAGCTTACACTTCCTGCACAAAGCGATGTATACTGGCACATGATAACACCCATGATTGTTGAGGTTAACCCCGACGGCAAGAGTGTAAAGGTTATGGATAATTCAAACCCCAATAACTACATCACCCTTGAGTTTCTCTGCAATCAGGACTTCACCGTATCGGCTGCTCCAACCGCTCCTCTTCCCACAAGCCCCACCCCGGCAGGTATGGGAGACAACAGCGACAAGACCACAATCCGACTTGTTTCAAAGGCATACGGTGACCTTAACATAACTGTTAAAATCACCCCATGTACCGTTGAAGACGGAGCAAGTGTTCAAAGCTTTGACATGCCCATTGCAAGCTGGTCAATTGCCGATGGAGCAATCCCTGCCCGTCCTGAACTCGACAAGCTTTTAGTTAACGGAATTGAATATTCCCCATCCAAGAAGATTATCACATATAACGTAAGCGCAAACGAAGCAAACATTCCCGATGTTGTTGCAGAAAGTGCGACATGTAATGTAAGCATCCAAAAAGCGGTAAGCTTTGATGATCCAACGGTTATCACAGTTTCAGACAAAGTTAATCCCGGCACCTTCACAACCTACATGGTTTATTTCAATAAGATCAAAGCCCTTCCGGTTGAAGGCCTCACCGAGCGTAACATTGTTAAGATCGATGCCAGCGACGAACCCCAGCCCGAAAACCCTGTTGTAGCATCTTATGACAGAGACCTCTCCACAAGATGGTCGGCAGAAGGCTCACAGAATCTCATTCTCGACCTTGGTCATGTAACAGATTTCGACAAGATTGTTATGGCATTTATGAGCGGCGACTCACGTCATTACAATCTCAAGATGTTTGTTTCAGCTGACGGCATTGAATATACCGAAGTATTCTCGGGTACCTCCGGCGGAAAAACCAACGACTACGAAGTGTTTGACATTGGTCTTCAAAATGCTCGTTTTGTAAGAATTGAGGGTAACGGATATACAGGGACCGACGGAAAATCAAAAGGTCTTTGGAACAGCTGGACTGAAGTTGCCGTAGCGAAGGTTAACTGATATGAATAAGTATATTGCAAAGTTAATAAAAACATTTGTTTCAACTCTGCTTGTGACGGCAATTTTATTGCCGTCACTGCCAGAGTCTGTCAAAGCATCTGAACCAAAAGCTCTTGCCATTGAAAAAGATGTTTTGTGGGATTTGGATTTTGAAGACGAAACCACAAGGAAAAGCAGATCAACTGTTGTTTTGTGTGATTCTGAGGGCAATTCACTTAAAAATAACAAAGGAAATATTTTCAGCACAAACACCGGCTCTCCCGAAAGTAACGTTTCAATAGTTGCAGAAGACTCGGGAGACAACAAGGTTCTTTGTCTTGAAACGGCAAACAGTGCCGATCTGGTTCAGACAAATGATTTTTTCAGCACCGTAAGTGAAGAAATTTTTGTTTTGGAATCAAGGGTAAAAGTTCCTGACTTTAACACCGATAAGGTTCTTTTCTGGCTCGTATATGAAGATGAAAATGGAGTAACAAGATGGAGTCAGTCCTTCAGAATAGCAAAAACCTCCTCCGACACCTCGGTTTTTCGTGCGGACGGAGTAACTAAAACCATTCCATGCAAAAAGAATGAATGGTATGACTATAAGGTTAGTTTAGACCTTGACACCGATATCCTTGAATTCTTTGTTGACGGCGAATGTCTTGGTGAGGCCCCCCTTGCCCACAATGCGACAAAAACCGTAAGAGTGTCCATAAGATGCGCGGCAGGTAACATTTCAAAAATGTATCTCGATGATATCAAAGTTACCAATGCCACCCATACCCCCTTTTCAAAACTGGAGCTTTTCATAGATGGCAAAGAATCTTACAGAATTTCAAAAGGGACACTTGGCATCAAAGGTACAATGAGTCCCGGCTATGAAAAAGCCGACTGCATAATTGCTCTTTATGACAAAGATGTTTTGAAAAAAGTTAAATGGATAAAAAATGCATCAGAATCTCCCGATGCACCCACATATATTAATGAAGAAAACTTTGCCGATGTGGATGTGACATCGAGCGTAAAAATGATTGTTTTAAAATCGGGCACAATGGTACCTTATGGCGAATATGTGCTTGCAAACAAAAACGGAGTATCCTCACAAATGCTTAATATTAAAGACTGTGAATCAATTTTTGCATCAGAAAGTTCAACAAAAAAGCTTGTTTCAGGCATGGTGTGCTATCACCCCTCATCGGGACTGCTCACAATTGACAACGAGAAGAAACAAACCGACTACGTCGGCGAAATGTCGGATGGAGTTCTCATGGTTCCCGTTAATCTCCTTGGTGAAATTGACGGTATGAGCTTGACAGTTTCTTCAGACGGTAAAAGTGCAACCGTGAACGGATGCATTTTCACCGAAGGATTATCCTTTGTTAAAATTGCCAACGGAAACATTTCAATCGATAACGCCCCCTACACTAAAAACGGACTGCTCTATGTTCCTCTTAAAGATGTAGTGGAAAAACTTTTCCAAAAATGTTTTTATTCAACAAACGAGGGCATAAACAGCGGTGCAGTGATTATTTCGGATTCTGCCTTCACTCTTTCTTCTGAAAACGTGCAGTCGGTTAATGACTATCTTCTTTATGAACGCCCATCAGGCGAAAAGGTACTTGCAGACTACAAATCATCCGGCTTTGAAGGTGTTCATCCGAGAGTGATAATGACATCTGCCGATTTTGAAAGAGTTAAAAATGCAACCGATGCCAAAACTGTTGAACAAAAGCAAAAACTCATTGCAAACGCAGATTCAATTTTAAATCAAGATATTCTTATCTATGAGCTTCGTGACGGCGTGAGACTCTGGTACGTTTCCATGGATTTTATGGACAGAGTAATGACCCTCGCCTTTGCCTACAAGCTCACAGGCAACACAAAATATTTTGACCGTTGCATAGCTGAAATGGATTCTATTGCATCATTTCCCGACTGGCACCCCGAGCATCACATTGATGTTGGCGGTTTGGCTGTCGGATTTGCAATAGGATATGACTGGCTCTATCATGATTTGAATGAAACCCAAAGAGCAAAATATGAAGCTTCGGTCTACGACCTTTGTTATGACCTTTACTATAAAGGGTTTACAAACAACTCTAAGGATATGAAAAACGGGATTATAGCAGGAAACAATCACAATTCCGTTATGAACTCGGGCATAACCATGTGTGCAGTGGCATTTATGGATGTTTATCCCGAACTTGGAGCATATTTTATTTCCAATGCACTGAAAGCAACAGAGATAACCGTCAAAAACTTCTTCCCGGACGGCTCGTGGTATGAAGGTATTCACTATGCATGCATGACACTTGAATATCTTTCGCTTCAGCTTTCCGCAATGGAAAATGTTTTTGGCACATGCTATGGCATTGATGCATCGGAGGGAATGGAAGACAGTGCCGACTTTATTGTGAATATGCAAAGCACAACCGGTGCGTTTTCCTTTTATGACGGCGGTTCAAATGCTTTGCAGTGGCATTCGGGCACCCTTTGGTTTGCCGATCATTTTGGCAAAGACGGCATAACAGCACTGTGGCGTGATGAATATGAAGTGGGGGAGACCATGCGAGGCGTTGCAAGCTCGCTTATGTATTTCAACCCCGAAGCCAATCCGGATTTTTCGCAAATGGAAAAAGATGTGTTCTACAAAGAAAACGATGTTATCATTCTTCGTGATTCTTGGACCGCAGATGCACCCACGTTTGTGGGTGCAAAAGGCGGAATGCCCTCTGCTCCTCACGGTCACATGGACATGGGAACATTTACATTTTATTCAAACGGTGTCCGTTGGCTCACAGACTACGGTGCAGAAGGCTACAATCTGCCAAACTACTGGCAAGGTACCACAACCGACGGAGGCAGATGGCAATATTTTGCCCTTCGTGGTGAGGCGCACAACTGTCTTGTGATTAACCCCGGTGAACACGGCGAATTTGATGCCAAGGTTCATGCTGATTTCACAAGATTTGAATCCGGTGAAAACGGTGCAATTTCGGTTCTTGATATGACCGATTCTCACTATGGCAAAGCAAGCAGTGCAAAACGAGGTTTTTTCTTTACCGACAATCGCAAAAGCCTTGTTGTCCGTGATGAACTTTCACTCTCCGAAGAATCGGACGTATATTGGTTCCTTCAAACGGAGCATCAGGTTACCATAGACGGCAACACCGTTAAGATTAAAGACAAAAACTCATCAAAATATATAACAGTTGAAATTTTGTCAAACAAAGATTTCACCCTTGAAGCTTCAACTCCCGAACCACTGCCGACTTCTCCGCACCCGAGCGGACTGAAATCATTGGCAGGAAAAACAAGAATAATGCTCAAAACGAAGGCTTCGGGCAATGTGAATATAACTGCAAAGCTTACCCCCTATGATGTGAGCGGCAGTGATACAGAAAATTACAACACAGACATTGCAAACTGGAAATTACAATAAGGAGGAAAGAAAATGTTAAAAAAGATTACGGCTATTGCCACTTTGATTGTTTTTACATTTTCTCTTTGTGCTTTTGCCTCAGACGAAAGTGTTGTGACCGAATATAACGGTCAGAATTATGTTACAAAAAATCAGATTTGGAATCTGGATTTTGAAGACGCAGACCTTTACTACGCCAGCAAAACCTCACCAAACATTGCAGATTCTTCAAAAAAGACTCTCTATAATGCATCAGGTGACTATATCGGTGCCAACACAGGTTCAACCGCCAGTACCATTTCAATTGAAGAAAATACCGATGCAACAAACATGGAAAACGGCAGAAGCGTCTGTATGACCAGTGGAAACTCAAGTGATAATGTTCAGTTTAATAACCTGCTCACCACAACCTCAAACAACACCGTTGTTGTTTATGAAATGGATATCTGCACAAGTGATTTCAATGCCGCAAAGGGTTTTCATCCCCAGTTTTACACCAACGGTGGCTCAACGAAGGTCTGGGCAAACAAAGTCAACCTTAACAAAGCAGGCTATTTTGAATATGGCGGCAATGTGAAGCAGGCAAAAACAAATACATGGTATCATCTTATGCTTGTTATGGATATTCCTTCGGGCAAAGAGGTTTGCTACATAGACGGAGAATATCTTGGTGAAGCATCGTTTAATACCGCAGGATTTCACAGTATGTTCAAACTCTCGATCAGCTTTTCCGGAGGATTAAGTAAATTCTGGCTTGATAATTTTAATATTTATGAACTCACCCCCCTTGTTGAAACAGACAACGCCACAGCAGGCGGAGACTATGTTGAAGTAACATTTTCCGATTCAATCCCTGCCGATTATTTTGTAAAAGACGGTGAGGTTACAAACATCACTGCAAGCTTTGAAAAAACCCCGGTTGAATTTGTTTCATGCACTGCATCGGAAGAACTTGAAAACACTCTCATCTTTAAGACAAGCACAGCGCTTCCATCTGCTGTGGATGTAAATTTTGATATTAATTATTACGGTGCATCCGTAAAAGGTACAGTCTCCACCGAACCGGCAGATGTTGATGTTAAAAATGTCTCTGTTGTTAGAGATGGCACAAGTTTTGCGGCAAGTGCCGAGTGTGTAAACAAAACAGAAGATGAATCTTCAATAATCATGATGCTTGTTCTCTTCGATGACGAAGGCAAGGTTGTCGGAGTAAATTCTACAGCTCAGACTGCCAACACAGACGGTCAGACTTTAAGTACAGAACTCAGCTCTGACAAGGCAACAAATGCCTATGTGTATTTCATGACCGACTGGACAAGTCTCAGGGCATTTAAAAACGTAGTTTATTATTCTAAATAACGGGGAGGAGTGAATTTGAGATGAAAAAAGCAATAAAACTTTTTGCAATATTTATTGTACTAACATTTTTTTCGCAAGTTTCCGTTGTAGCTCTCGCATCTGAAGAAAGCTCCATTATCGTAGCCTATGATGCTGTTAACAAAGCTATTACCATAGACGGAACTTCAAATGCACCGGCTTTAAGCCCTGTTACGGTTAACGTGACACTTTCCGAAAATGGTGCGCCCTCCGACAGTAACACCCCCGTGATTTCCGGCATGTTTTTTGCGGGTACAGATAGCAGGCTGACATATTCTGCTCCCCTTGCAGAGGATTTTGCGGCAGGCAAATACAATGTTTATGTGGGTATGATGCATCTTGAAAATGCCTATGTGGCAACTGTAATGGTGTTTGACAAAAACAGTCAGGAAACTGCCGATGTTATTGAACTTATCAATGATGTGAAATCTGCATCCGAAATGACAGAAGCTGTAACAGAGGGTGCAAGCGCACTTGGTATTGACAAAGACACCGTGGAAGACATGGGTGCCGTGTGCA
The DNA here is from genome assembly GCA_017416845.1 of Clostridia bacterium. Classification (GTDB taxonomy): domain Bacteria; phylum Bacillota; class Clostridia; order UMGS1810; family UMGS1810; genus RGIG1828. The sequence goes on along the minus strand of JAFQBA010000064.1, from coordinate 32,062 downwards.
AAACCATATACGGCATAATGAAGGCTGAAGGTGACTTTGATTACGAAGCCTTTGACCGTGCGTTTAAAGCAGGTCTTGCAGCATGCCTTTTGGAAGACGGCGAATCGGTTGATTTTGTTATGAATATATATGCAGATGTGTTTAACACAGATTATGACACATATGCATCTCTGGATGAAGATGTAAAAAATGCATTTGACAATATTATAAAAGCAGTTGACATGAGCAAAGGCTTTGTTGATTTTGAAGAAACCAAGCTTCTTGCAACTTTGGTTGCATCACAGACCAATGATGAATTCAAAAGCATCATTTCCGACAACGAAGAATTTTTCGGTGTTGATACCGATGGCGACTATAAAGAGTTGTCGGTAAACAACCGGGCAAAGGTATATAAGACAATTTTTAGCGAAAGAAAAGACTTCCTCACTCCCGAAGATGTTGGCAATGCCTTTGACAAGGCAGTTGACAAAATTGCAAAAGAAGCAGAAGACAAAAAATCCTCGGGAGGCTCCGGCGGTGGCGGAAGCAGCAGCGGAGGGAACAGTTTTTCTGTTGCAATTCCCGACACAAATCCTCCTTTTACAGCGCCTGAGGTGCAAAAGCCCGCTTCAAAGTATTCCGACATAAGCGGTCACTTTGCAGAAAGTGCAATAAACTCACTTTCCGACATGGGAATTATAAACGGCTTTGAAGATTCAACATTCAGACCAAATGACAGCGTAACAAGAGCACAGCTCGCAAAAATGACTGCTTCTGCACTCAAACTTTCTGCAGGCGCAAATCCAAAGGTGTTTGCCGATGTTCTTGAAGATGACTGGTACTATGAATGTATAAACATTCTGTCATCAAATGACATTGTTTCGGGCGATGGTACGAATTTTAACCCCAATTCCCTCGTTACAAGACAGGATGCCGCAGTAATTCTTTACCGTGCCCTTGCATCGATTGGTAAAAACATGAACGGCACATTTAATTTTGCGGATATGGATACAGTATCTGACTATGCAAAAGAAGCTGTAGGTGCAATGGCATCAAACGGAATCATAAAGGGCGATTCCGAAGGATTTCGCCCCCACTCATCACTTACCCGTGGTGAAGCCGCAGTGCTTATAAACCGTATAATTAATTCTTAAAGAAAGGAGAATAAATTTATGCGTAAACCTATTCAAAAAATAATTTCGCTGATGCTTTGCATCGGAATGCTCATAAGCATATCACAGTTCTCCTTTGTTTTTGCAAATGACTCAACAGAAAACTATAATGATGCAAAAGCGGCAAAAGAGTTTCTTAATGCCATAGGGGCAAGTGTTAACAATGATGCAGTTATGTCTGCACCTGCCACAAGAGGAGATTTTCTCACAGCTCTTATGTCACTTATGAACCTTATATCACCCTACGGTCCCGAAACAAAGTTTGCAGACATAGCTCAGGGTACACTTCTTTCAAACGCAGTCAACTTTGCAGTTGCAACAGGCATCATTTCACCTGCCGAAAAATTCTATCCCGAAGCTCAGGTTACCTATTCCCAGGCGGCAAAAATGACAATTGAAGCTCTCGGAAGCGGAAAAAAAGCAATTGCCCTCGGCGGTTATCCCTATGGCTACATCCGTCTTGCATCCGAAAACGAGCTTGACGAAGGGCTTTCGGGCAATGAGGCAATGACAGTGGGGGATATGTATATTATGCTTGCAAATCTTTGCGAAGCAAATGTATACTCATTCTCATCTTTTGAATATTCTGAAGGTGTAACAAGCTACAACCTCAAAGAGGGCAAACCCTTTATGGAAGCATATATGGACATCTGCAAGGCAGAGGGTATTGTTGATGCGGCAAACGGTTCATATCTCTATGACAACACTGCCGACTTTGACACAGGCTGCATCAGCGTAAATGATGTAATTTATTCCCTGGCTGACGGTGTTGAATGTTCACTCGGTTTGAATGTTGAGGTTTTCTATAGAAACGAAGGCAAAGCAACCCGGGAAGCAGTCTATGTACGCCCGGTTGAAAATAAGATTAAGATTATCTCCCGCAAAAACTCTCCCGAGCTCTCCGGTGGCAAACTCACATATTATGATGATTCGGACAAAGAAGCAAAGCTTTCGGTTGATTCTTTGGCGGCGATTTTGTATAACGGCAGAGCAGACGGCAGTATTTCAGCTTCCGATTTTGCCATTGATTCAGGTTACATAGAAGCAATAGACAACGACGGTGACAATGTTTATGAGGTTCTTTCAATCTGGGAGTCCGACTACCTTGAAATAGGTGCAGTAAATGTATATAACAATATCATTTACGATGCACACTACAAAACCAACATCAATCTTGACGACAGTGACATAACCTTCCGCTGTGACAAAGAAATTGAACATTATAATGCAGGCGATGTTCTTGAAGTGTTTGTTTCAAATGACGGAAAATATGTCAAGGTAACAACAATGAACAACAGTGTTTCCGGTGTGGTTTCCGAGTACGGAGCAAACGGCGAAATCTATGTTAATGATGTTAAATATGAAACTCATCCCTATTTTGACGAATTCTATCGCAAAAACATTGAGCTTTCAAAAACTATGACCTTTGTTGTGAATGCTGACGGACTCATTGTTGCGGCAAGATTTTCCGATTTATCGGAGTTTAAATATGCATATTTTGATGCAATAAAGAAAAAGGACGGACTTTCTTCCGAAGTGCTGATTAAGCTTTATACCGAAGACGATGAAGTTCTCGAAACAAAGCTTTCGGAAAAAATCAAAATTAACGATTCTGCCAAAACTGATGCTGAAGCACATGATATGATTTCAAGTCAAATCGGCTCAATAATCAGATATCAGGCAAACGACGAGGGCAAAATAAGTGCCATCAATACTGTTTTGGATGAAGAGGGGGTTTATGAACCTGTTTCGGACGGTTTTGACACCATCAAGAAATACCGTTTCCCCAATGACGAATCCGAAACTCTTATTTATTACAAAACAAGCGGATATTTTGTTCCGCATTTCACTATTAACACAAGCACGGCAATTTTCTGTGTATCACCCGACACAACTCTTGATGACGAAGAAAGATTTTCAATGGCAAAAACTCTTACCTTCCTCGATAATGATGAAAGAGTGCCTGCAAACTCTTTAAAGGCATACAACGTATCTGATACGGGCTGTGCAGATGCCCTTTTATACAGTGCTAAGGTTGATACCGATGTTAACATAGACTATGCCCCGTTCGGTATAATTGCAGAATGCACAGAGGCGCTTGACAATGACGGTGACGAGGCTTTCAAAATTGTAATGTATGTCAACGATTCATATATCACAAAATATATCGATAAAGATGCACACTTTGTAAAAGATATGAATCTTGCCGAAGGTGAAGTTCCGTTCCACATGGGCGATGTAATCCGTTACACCGAGTCCGCCGGAAGAATAACCAATGCCGCCAAGGATTTTGACGGCGAAACAATGACTCTTTTGAACACCGAAGGCGACAATAAAATGGTTCACTATTATTACGGAAAGATTTACGCCTACGGAACATCATCCGTAGCAATTTTAAAAGATGACGGTTCAATTGCATATGTTCCGTATTCAATCAAAAATGTTTGTATGGTTGATGAAAACGATGTCTACACCGCTCCCAAAGATGTAATTGCCACCTACAAGCAGGCAGGTGACAAAGCAACAAAAATTTTGGTTAAGTGCAGATATTCCGCAGTTGCACAGGTTTATACTTTTAAATAAAAATATGAAAAAGACTGTCTCACTTTGGTGAGACAGCCTTTTTGCTATTTGTTCAATTCATCTGTAATTGAGTACCACACATCGGGGGTTTCAAAGCCTCTTCTCCAACTTGCAACACCGGCAAGACCGTATTGGTTTGTCATTTTCACTCTTTGTCTTATTGTGTCAGCATTTTCCATCCAGAAAACATAGTCATATCCATTTTCAGTCCATTTGAATCTGTTCAGACCATATTTTTCGTCATAGTCAAGAGTGACTCCGCTTTTGGCGGCATATTCGTTTGCTTTTTCCATTGACACCGATTCTGAAAAAATTGTTTTGTTGTTTTGAATTTTCCACACTCGAATATAATATGGCATACCCAAAATGAGTTTTGAAGCCGGAACTTCCTTCAGCGTAATTTCAATCGCTTGTTTTGTCCAGTTCATTCCTGCCACAGGACCTGCAGTTTTGCTGCCTGAGGCGAATTGATCATACGCCATGATGGCAACATAATCTGTATATTTAGAAAGCGTATCTCTGTCGAAACACATTGACCAATTAAGACTTGATGAGGTATATTTTGTTATATCAACAGACACTGATGCACCGAGAATGTGCGATATAACAGAAATTTCTCTCACATGATTTGAATATGCGCCTCTGTCGGTGTGATACATATTTTCGAAATCAAAATTAATTCCGTCAAGGTCAAACTTCAAAATATTCTCTGTAAGAAGGTTTGCGGCATTTTGCCTTGCATCGGGGTTGGATAAAAGCTCATTTGCCGTTGATGTTTTAAAATCCGTTCTATACATTGCCCAGATTTTGTAGCCTTTTGATTTTGCATAGTCAACATATTCTTTTTTCAGAAAAGAATTGAAATACAGAGGTTTGTCTTTTGCTGGTGTTATAAGTGATGCCGTATCGTTTTGTCTTGGTTCTGTTGTGATTCTGAAGCAGGTAGGGGATACAATGTTTATTCCCGGTGTTTCAACGGTAGGAACCGATGAAAAAACTTCCCATGTAAGATTGATTTTTTTCTCTTCAATAATATTAGTAGTGTGTTCATATATTTTTGTTTGTCCGTTTATGGAAAATAGTTTGATTTCAGAACTTCCTTTATATTTTTTTGCATTTCCGTTTAAAGTTCGGTTGATGTAATATTCAGCTTTAACAGTGCTGAAAGGACCGCTCTGAATAAATGATGTGTATGCAATGTCTGTAATTTCATTTGTGAGCGAAAATCCAAGCTCTTTTGTTTTTTTTAGTGTATGAGTAAGATATAAGCTGTCAGACATTGCAGAACCAATGCAGTTTGAATATATGCCTGCAAAGTGATTTTTCAGATATTCACCTGCATGATTTATAACTGTTACGTAATCTTCGCACGGAAGATATTTTTTCATCGCTGACAATATCATTGATGCGGCTTCGGCTCTTGTGGTTTTTTCGTATGGTTTGAATGTTCCATCCGGATAACCGCTTATTATACCGTCATGTGTGACTTTGCCCAGTTGTGCACGGTATGTATAGCTTTGTGCAATATCCGAAAAATCCGGACTGTATATGGGCGATGGGGGAGTAAGCCTTGATATGATAAGCATTATTTCTTCTCTTGTTATCATATTTTCGGGTCTGAAAGTGTTATCCGCAAATCCGTCAATTATTCCTCTGTCCGATGCGGCCATAATGTTTTCGTAAAACATATGTTCGGAGCTTATGTCCGAAAATGTGTTTTTTGCACTTGTCGGTTTCATGGCAAAGGCTCGAGTTATCATTGCGGTAAACTCACCTCGGGTTATTATGGCATCCGGTGAGGCATAGCCCTTATATCCGTTCAGCACACCAAGGGATTTGAGTGTTTCAATGGAACTTTCTGCCCAGTGTCTGTCGATATCATTTAGGGTAATGTGTGAAAATTCAAAACCCAATGCCGGAAAGGCAAAGAGTGCAGAGCATAAGATTGATATTATCAGTATAAGTGAAATTTTTCTCATTGGTGTTGTCCTTTCGTAAGTATAAAGGAATTATATCATACAATCTTTATTTTCGAAACAATAAAATTCTGGTAATTTCAAAAAAGTCGTAAAAAAGCATAATATTTTTTTGACATTGTGTTTTTTATGTGTTATAATAATACCATAATATGTATTTTTACGCAAGGAGGAATAATAATGGATAAACACACAGTTATTCAAAAAATCAAAGACGTCGGTATTGTTGCTGTTGTAAGAGCAGAAAACGCCGATAAAGCAATGAAAATTACAGATGCGTGCATCGCAGGCGGAGTTCCTGCAATCGAAATGACGTTTACAGTGCCCAAAGCTCATAAGGTTATTGAAGAGCTTTCAAATCATTACACTGAAAACGACATCATTCTCGGTGCAGGCACAGTTCTCGATGCTGAAACTGCACGTATTGCTATTCTTTCCGGTGCTCAGTATATTGTAAGCCCCTATTTTGATGAAGACACAATCAAGCTCTGTAACAGATATGCAGTTCCCTGCATGCCCGGCTGCATGACAATTCACGATGTAGTCAAGGCTCTTGAACTTGGATGTGACATCATCAAACTCTTCCCCGGTGATGCATTCGGCCCCGGAATGGTAAAAGCAATCAAAGGTCCCATCCCTCAGGCAAACATCATGCCTACAGGCGGTGTTGACGTAAACAACGTTGCAGACTGGATTAAAGCAGGTGTTGTTGCTGTCGGTGCAGGCGGTTCACTTACTGCAGGTGCTAAGACAGGTAACTATGAACTTATCACTGAAACTGCAAAACAGTTTGTTGAAAACATAAAAATTGCAAGAGGAAAATAATAATTAATATACGGAGGTCATACTAATGGCAAAAGTAGTAACAATGGGCGAAATCATGCTTCGCTTATCCACACCCAACAATGAAAGATTCATTCAGGCTGACGAGTTTGACGTATGCTACGGCGGCGGTGAAGCAAACGTAGCTGTTTCACTTGCAAACTATGGTCATGACGCTGAATTTGTAACAAAAGTCCCCTCAAACCCAATTGGTGAATGTGCAGTTGCCGCACTCAGAAAAATGAATGTAGGCACACAAAACATTGCTCGCGGCGGTGAAAGACTCGGTATTTATTTCCTTGAAACAGGTGCTGCAATGAGAGCTTCAAATGTTGTATACGACAGAGCTCATTCTTCAATTTCAACAGCTGTTGCTGAGGATTTTGATTTTGATAAAATTTTTGACGGTTGTGATTGGTTCCACTTCACAGGAATCACTCCGGCAGTATCCGATCAGGCTGCTGAACTTACAGAAGTTGCTTTAAAAGCTGCAAAAGCTAAGGGTGTTAAGGTTAGTTGCGACCTTAACTTCAGAAAAAAACTCTGGTCAAGCGAAAAAGCACAGAGAATCATGACAAACCTCATGCAGTATGTTGATGTTTGCATCGGTAACGAAGAAGATGCTGAAAAAGTTCTCGGATTCAAACCCGGTGAAACAGATGTTACAAGCGGTGAACTTGAACTTGCAGGTTACAAGAGTATTTTCGAACAAATGGTTGAAAAATTCAACTTTGAATATGTAATTTCATCACTTCGTGTTTCTCATTCCGCTTCCGACAATGGTTGGTCTGCTTGCATCTATTCAAGAGATACAAAAGAATTCTATCACTCAAGAGAATACAGAATCGCTCCCATTGTTGACCGCGTTGGCGGTGGTGACAGCTTTGCTGCAGGTGTTATTTGCGGTATGCTTGATGGCAAAGACTTCAAAGCAGCTCTTGAATATGGTGTTGCAGCATCAGCTCTCAAACATACAATTCCCGGTGACATGAACCTTGTTACACGCGCAGAGGTTGATAATCTCGTTGGTGGCGACGGTTCAGGTCGTGTTCAGAGATAAGAAATATTAAAAGAAAATGACTTGCCGCAAATTTTGTTTGCGGCAAGTTTTTTTGCTTGACAATTATGTAAGTTGAATATATAATAGATATGTTGATTTTTGATGCTGAAAGGACAATACAATGGATATAACACTTCCTCTTTCAAAAGACATAATAAAATCTTTAAGAGCCGGCGATAATGTAACACTCACAGGAGTGATATACACCGGCAGAGATGCTGCTCACAAGCGTATGTGTGAGGATTTGGCCAATGGCAAGGATTTGCCGTTCAACCTTGAAAACAGTGTTATATATTATGTTGGTCCTTGTCCGGCAAAACCTGCAGAAGTGATAGGCTCATGCGGTCCCACAACAAGCTATAGGATGGATGCATATGCTCCAACCCTGATTTCGCTTGGTCTTGGTGCAATGATAGGAAAAGGGATTCGCAGTGATGAAGTAAAAAAAGCATGCTGTGACCATGGTTGTGTATATTTCGGAGCCATAGGCGGAGCAGGAGCACTTCTGGCTAATCAGGTTAAAGCCTCTGAGATTATTGCCTATGATGACCTTGGTACAGAGGCAATTCGAAAACTTGATGTAGAAAAATTCCCGGTTACAGTGATAATTGATACTCAAGGGAATGATTTATATGAAATCGGTAAGAATAAATACAGAGATTTGCTATAAAACTTCATGTCTTTGAATTTTTTTCTGCCGGTGTGTATAATAGAATTTTATTGTGAAAGGAGATTTTTCAAATGGCTTCAGTAACAAAGGACACAATAATCATGGATGTTCTCAGATTAGATCAGGGAACAGCGCCTTTCTTCCTTGAAATCGGAATGCATTGTCTTGGTTGCCCTTCGGCAAGCGGCGAAAGCATTGAACAGGCTTGTGCAGTTCACGGAGTTGATGCTGACGAGCTTGTGGCTAAATTAAATGAATATTTAGCAGACAAATAATTTATATGAGCCTTCTGTATTATGCGGAAGGCTCACACTATTATAAAGTGTTTCTTGGGGGTTATTATGAATATACCGAATGTAATAAGAAAAGTAAAAGAGTATATATCTGATAAAGGCTTTACATACGCTGATGATATTGTTGAAAGCGTGTTTTTGTCACTTAAGGTCAAACCCTTTGTTGTTCTTTGTGGTATGCCGGGATGTGGTAAATCATCTTTTGCGCGTTTGTTCGCTGCTGCGCTTGGGGCAACAAACGAAAACGGAAGATTCAAGCAGGTTTCTGTGTGTTCAGATTGGGTATCACCTGCCAGATTTGTAGGTGATGTAACATCTGATGGTAAATTCATCCCCGGTGTTGCAACTGGTTTTATTCAGCGTGCAATGGGTGATTCTGAATTGCCTTACTTCTTGTGCATTGATGAAATGAATCTTTCGCGTCCTGAAAAGTATCTCAGTTTTCTCTTGTCTTTGCTTGAAACAAGACATCGTGGTGAAAATGCAGAAATACTCACTGATGAAATTTTTGATAAGGATAGTTTCGGAAATGATATTTCAGCTTCATACAGTTATGGTGGGTTATTCATACCTGATAATTTGTATATTATCGGCACAATTAATTCTGACGATGTATCGTATCAATTGACAAATAAATTTGTTGATCGAACGAACATTATTGAATTGTCAACTCCGAATGTTGAGATTGAATTTGACTTTGACAGCATAAAAAGTTTAAAAAAGAAATATTGTAATGAAATATCAAACGACGTTTTAAGAAGTGATTATATAAATATGGGCGAGTGCTGTTCAGACCTCGAGCATATAGAATATATAAGCAAGGAACTTCAAAAAATCAACGATATTCTTAAGTTTTCATCTTCTGCGCTAAGCTATAGAATGAGAGATGAAACTCTCATGTATATACATTATAACAGGAAATTCGGTCTTCTTGATGACGATGCGGTGATTGACAGGATTATTATGCAAAAGATTCTCCCGAGGGTTGGAGGAAGCGATCAGAACATAAAACAGATTCTTGTCAATCTGTTTCAATACTGTTGCTTCAGACAACATGAAACAGAGGAAGATTATCCAAATACTTCTTTTAAAATGTATTCGCTTATGCGTAGGTTTCCATGCCGGTACATTTGCAGTGCAAAGAAAATCATCATTATGCTGAGGAGATATGAGGAAGATGGATTTACTTCGTTCTGGCAATAAGAAAGATGGAGACAGTATATCTGATTTTTTGTTTTGTAAAATAGTCAGAGAGAAGTTTGCTGTGCGCTCTGATGCTGTTGATTCTGAAGAAATAGAATTTGTCAGGTTGCTTATTATCAGAATACGAGCTGCCGCTCTTAAAGCCAGAACCAAATATAGAAGAGGAACGTATCACTATTGTAAACTTTCAAACATTATATCTCATATGACAGTTTTGCTAAGTGAACCTATTTTTAAAATATCGAGTTTTCAAAATGCACTGAAAAATAAAAACCTTATTTTTCAAAGGAACAAAAATGTTTTGCAGCTATACAATCTTTCAAATGCTATATGCGAATCTTTGATTGCATACGAGTATATTTCAGATTGTAAAGATTATATTGAATATGCTTTGCAATGGTCTGAGGAAGATGTTCTTATAGGCTCGCTTCGCAACAGAGAACAACTGAATGTTTGTCTTGAGAAAAAATTCTATCACGTTCCGGTTTCTCAAATTGAAGAGAATAAAATTCCGGTAAGGTTTGTCGCTATATATCAATCGAAAAATCTGTTTGGGAATTATTCCGGTATAAATTACTGGGGAAAGATAGTCAAGACCGAAGTTGTTGCACGCAATACCATAACCGAAATTCCGAGTTTATCTGAGGCAAAATATTTCAAGTTTACCGTAGCTGAATGGTACAAACTTGACTACCCGATAACTTCAACGTCCGGAGGTGTTCTTTTTGGCTACACAAATTTGTACAAGCTTCTTCGTGCCAGAGAGATATACCAGTTGTATTTTTCAAATTACGATGAATACAAGTTTTACCGTGCCATAAAACAAGCCATTGATGAGCACTATAATCATGTTGTATATAAATACCTGAATTCTGATGTTTTTATACAAGATGAGGTGCTTATGATATATTTTGATAAAAAAGAATATTTCAGAATATCGCTCCGTGAATATACCAATAACCCCGGGTACCATTTTTCGCGAATATGTAAGGTGTACGAATCTCAAAGAAAAAAATAACCGTTTGAATACTGTAATATACAGTTTTTGAACGGTTTTTGTTTTGGGTGATAGTAACATTCGTTTTGTTTAAAGTAAATAACACAAAAAGCTTTGTAAATTCCGATATAATACAAGGAGTTTTGCGGTAATGCATTTTTGAAACAAGCTTGCAAATGTTGTGGCTGAAATTCTTGGTAAGGACACAAATGTCCTCGGCAAAGCGTTTTCGAACAGATTGTCTATCTATAAAAAAGAAGCAACGGGGAAAGACGGAAAGATAAACACCGACCTTATCACCGAAGAAATGGTTGCAGAGGTTGTTTCTCATGTTGTTTCGGGAGATGTGGAATTTATCAATGCTCTTGCAAACCAAGACAGAGGCTTTGTGAAAAGAATTTTTGATGCCGTAAAAGACTATTTTGAAAAAGTAACAAAAAGATATACCGGTGATGCAGAAGCCGAGCTGTCACCCGAAATGAAAGCCGCTGTGGATATGCTTAAGAAAGAGCAAGCAAAGGTTATAAAAGCCTTTGAAAAAGTGCTTGATGCCACAGAGATAAAGCAGGGCAAAGAGGTTAAGGCGGCACAGAGGGGAGAGGTGATGAATGCAAAAAATACTGTTGCAAATAAACAAAATAAAGGTTATAATGAAACCAATTGGAAGCCTGATCTGTCAAAGAAACGTTTAAGAGAGTTATACGAAAGAATAAAAAGGGATGCGGTAAGAGGGAATAATTATGTAACCGATTATGTAAAATGGTTATTCACAAGCATAGATGGCGAAAAAGTATTTGCTTTGTATAGCGCGGTATATCCTGATAATCCAACTCTTATATACGAATCAAAAGGTGCACAGGCTATATTTGAAAAAGACTATTTATCAGAAGTGTTGGAGGCGTTTGAAAATGGCAAAAGTGTTGACGGAAAATCAAAGATTATTAACAATGTACTTGGCAGCGTCGGGATGCAACAAAGCGACAGTGTTTCGTATAATAAGCGAACTTTGGGAGGAAGAGGAAATAATAGAGATGGCGAAGTTCTGCAAAAAAAATCCCGACGCAAGCCCAGATCGGCTTTTATCAGCAGCCTTGAGTATATCTTCGAAATACAACCAAAAACAGGAGTCTTAAAATCCAAACCCGAAACAGACAGCGAATCCGAAGTATCCAAAGCCTCAATAAGCATTCCTCCTGTTTTGAACATTGATGCAGAGGTGCAGGCAAAGCTTAATGAGCTTGTGGAAAAGTATGGAAAGATTAACAAGTCACCCGATGTAAACATACCTAAGGCTGTGTCCGATAAGAAAGCAGTGAGAAAGCATGCGGCAACAGAGATTGAATCGGAAGTTGTTTCGAGAGAGGGTGCAAACACTCTTGCGGAAATGATTTTGAGAGGGGATAAATCGGTAACATATCATCCTGTGTCAAATGATGAATTGCTTCGCAGAGCACAAGCAAATTTTGATGCTGTAGGATATGAAAACGCAATAATAAGATGGTTTGCGTGGGCTGAATCTGATAAAAGAATTATGCCCATAAACATTGCAGAGGCAGACGTGCTCATTGTTGAAGCTCAAAAAAGAGGCGACACGGACAATTATATAAAGCTTATAACAACCTTGCCCATGATATCAACATACCATGCACAGGTGCTTCAAGCATTTTCTATAATAAAGAAACTTCCGGGCGTGGATGCAATTATCTTCAGAATTCGTTTGACATAACAAAAACCGCTTGACTACTGCGTTTGACAGTAATCAAGCGGTTTCTTTGATAAGTCGGAGTGACAGGACTTGAACCTGCGGCCCCTAGACCCCCAGTCTAGTGCGCTACCAGCTGCGCTACACCCCGATTAATACGCGCCTAAGTGGATTCGAACCACCGGCCTAACGCTTAGGAGGCGTTCGCTCTATCCTGCTGAGCTATAGGCGCATATAATACAAATCCAATAGGCTGTGTTTTAAGCACTTAAATATAATACATCATTTTAGCTTTTTTGTCAAGATGTTTTAATGAAAAAAATAGATAAAAAATAACATATGTCTTGTAAACAATTTGTCATTATCAACAAAGTTCAAAAAAATGTTTCCTTGACTTAAAGCGTTAAATGTGATAGAATATTTATAAATGAAAAGTATGCTTAGGAGGTGTAGGGGATAACCCGATAGGATGGAACATAAAATACTTGTTGTTGATGACGAAAAACCTATAGTCGACATATTACGTATTAATCTTGAAAAGAACGGATATAAAGTTGTCATGGCATTCGACGGTGAAACTGCTGTCGCAATGGCTGCTTCGGAGGAACCTGATCTTATTTTGCTTGATGTTATGCTTCCTAAAATGGATGGCTTTTCTGTGTGCAAAAAAGTTCGCGAAAAATCATCTGTCCCGATTATAATGCTTACTGCCCGAGAAGAAGAAGTTGACAAGGTGCTTGGGTTGGAACTTGGTGCTGATGATTATATGACAAAGCCCTTTAGTCTCAGAGAATTAATGGCTCGTGTCAAGGCTAATCTTCGACGGACTCAGATAGGACAGAAATCCGACACCGAAGGTGAAGCTATGATTTTCGGAGAACTTGAGATAGATATGGAAAAGTATGAAGTTAAAAAGAGAGGGGTATCAGTTCCGCTGACATTTCGTGAATTTGAACTTCTTAAGTTTCTTGCTGTCCGAAAAGGTAAAATTTTTACACGTGAACAACTGCTTAATAAAGTATGGGATTATGAGTTCTACGGTGATGTAAGAACTGTGGATGTTACAATCAGAAGGCTTAGAGAGAAAATTGAAGATAATCCCAGTCTCCCGACATATATAATCACCAAACGCGGAGTAGGCTATTTTTTTGGAGCATAACATATGTTTAAGAGTATAAGTTTGAAGATTGGTGCGATGTTTGTTCTGCTTACTATTTCAGTAATTATTCTTATCGGAACATTCATGACAGATACTACGGATCGTTATTATCATGATGAATTCAAAAAAATTAATTCAATAGTATTCAGTGACGAATATATTCAGTCGCTGTGCTCAAACATAGGAAGTGATAACGATTCCCAAAAAATATATTCAAGCATTAATGCGTTTTCAGGTCAGCTCGGTATCGATTCGTTTCGGAATTTCTTTTTGCTTGACGGAAAAAGCGGAAGAACTGTAGGTACATTTACTTCAAACACGGATCTTGCTACAAATCTTGAAATTTCGCCCAATATTATTACCGCTATGAGCGGTGAGATCGGTGATGAAGTTCTTTCAGAATACAGTTATATGGACTATGCAGTACCTCTTGAAAAAAATGGAGAGGTTAAGTATATTGTATATATAAAAGATTCCAAAGAGGAGTCCAATACTATTTTACGTAATATATTTACAATCATTATTCAGGCACTTCTTTTGGGAATATGCATTTCTCTCGTTTTTTCAATATTGTTATCTATCAGCATAATTTCTCCGATAAAATCGCTTACGCACAAATCAAAAAAGATTGCATCCGGTGATTTTGAAAATACAATTGAAGTGAAATCTCCTGATGAAATCGGTCAATTAACCGAAACGTTCAATAACATGGCTTCTGAACTTAAAGAAACACTTAGTGCTATTAGCGGAGAAAAGGAAAAAGTAGAAACTATCGTACAGTATATGACAGATGGTGTTATTGCATTTGATATAAACGGGACAATAATTCATATTAATCCTGCCGCAAAAAAACTTTTAGGCTTGTCTGATGATAATCAGTACTCTTTTGATGAACTGTTCAGAGATCACGAAGTTAAAATCGGACAGATTTTGTACTTCAAAAATTTTGAGGCACTTGAACGTGTAATCAACCGCGATGGCAGAGAGATAAGTGCATATTTTGCACCGTTTAAAAACGATGATAAAGTAGGCGGTATTGTTGTGGTACTTCGTGATATTACAGAACGCGAAAAGCTTGACAAGTCCAGAAAGGATTTTGTTGCAAATGTTTCTCATGAGCTTCGCACCCCGCTTACTACTGTCAAAAGTTATACTGAAACCTTGCAGGATTGTCTTGAAGACGGAACTATTGATAAGGATATGTTCAATAGTTTTTTAAAGACCATAAACAGCGAGGCGGACCGAATGACAAGACTCGTCAAGGATTTACTTCTCTTATCAAGTCTTGATCACAGTATGAAAGATATGCCAAAGACTCCTGTTGATATATCATCGCTGACAATGTCAATTATTGAAAGATTACAACACGGAGCAAAAGACAAAAATCAGACTTTGTTGTATGAACCGACGAATGAACTTCCTATGGTATATGGTAACAGTGACAGACTTGAACAGGTTATTACAAATGTTATAACAAATGCTATGAAATATACACCGGAAAATGGTAAAATTTTGGTTTCATCAGTGTATATATATGACAGTGTTACAATCAAAGTGAAAGATGATGGCATAGGAATTCCTCAAAAAGATCTCGAACATATATTTGAACGTTTTTATCGGGTTGATAAAGCACGTTCACGAGAAATGGGTGGAACCGGTTTGGGTCTGGCGATTGCAAAGGAAATAATAGAGGCGCACGACGGTGAAATATCTATAAAGAGTTCTCCGGGTATAGGAACTGAGGTAATGATCCGACTTCCGGAATATATTGATAAAGAAAATCATGATTAATATGAAACTGTTAATATATTTTAAAGGGGTTGTAATGTTTTTGTAATATATCTGTAGTATAATATAGAAAAGTAATAAAAGATGGAGGTGCGTATTTTGAGGAAGTTATCAAAAGTAATTATATTGTTTGTACTTATTCTTGTATTGTCTGCAGTTCCTTTTATGGTTGGTTATGCATCTGAGAGCAGTCTTCCAAGCACATATTCCGGTACTGTGGATTATCTGATTGATATCAGAAATCCTGAGACAATTGTTTCAACAACAACCAACAGAAACTGTGTTATTTCTGCTGTTGCAGTGAAAGGTACCAAAGTTACACTTTATGCATATAATTCTGCAACAGGTGCATATGAAATTTTGAAAAATGCACACGGTGAGAAACTTGAAACATATGTAGGCAGCAGTGGTTTGTATGTTCAACAGATTACTCTTAAAGATGGTCTTAACAGCATCATGGTTGTTGCAAACTCATCAAGTGTAACGTACGAAGTTGTTAAATTGGAAATATCATTGCTCAATAAAGGTTATATGGATAACGTTAATGAAAAGTTCAAAGCTGGCGGAATAGGAGTAAAAGACATATTCCGTTGATTGACGGGGGTATTTCTCTGTGAAACTTGAACGATTTAAATCAATACTGCTGGTTCTTTTGGTAATCAGCAGTATTGTATTAACTGTGAATAAGTGGTTCAATGAAAAATTATGGCCGGAGGGCTATAATTTTTTTTCTGATGTTAGCAGTAGGTTTTCATTCGATACATCATCACCTGTAAAATTTAATCCAAATGAAGAGGTTTTAAAGCCGGCAAAGATAATAATCAATAATACCGGCAATCATGTATTATATACAAAATCATCAGCCGAATATCAAAGTCTTTATGCAGATATAAAAAACATTCTTATCAAAGCATTTAATACTGATGATTATACTGAGACATCGATACAAGAATGGAATAACAATCTTAAAAGTAAGTCGTGTTATTTTTCGTATCCCGTAACATACGATTATGGTTTTTTGCTTTCTCAGATTACAAATAAATATCAGACAAGCAGTGGATATTGTCGGGAGTTTCTTATTAGTTATGATACAAGAGTATCTTCCGCATTAAATTTGTATATTAAAGATGACCGTAGCGAAGAAATAGTAAAAAAAAGAATTTCTTATGATACTACTTCAATCAGTTCTCTTATAGAAGCATCTTCTTTGTCTGACGAACAAAACTATTATTCCTTTGAACTTAATTTTGACATGAATAGTGATGATCCTGTGGAACAACCTGTAACAATAGATTCAGATGTTCTTATAAGCATAACAGAAAAGAATTTGCCTCTAATTGTTGAAAAAAATGTGTTTGATGATATAATTGATAATTCTTCAGTATATTCACAAATTCTTTCGTTATTTGGAATTAATACTTCAACGATACGAAGGTATGTCGAAAATGATAATTCAATGGTTTTTGTTGAGAATTATGCTACAATCAAGCTGAAAACAAATGGTCTTCTTGATTATAAGGCTGTGGATACTTCAATGGGAATAGAACTTTCCGGGTCAAATTCCTACGAATCAATCAATTCCTGTATTACTTTTGTTAACTCGGTTAATGATGCACTTTTTTCAGGTTCGGAAATGTATTATGAGATATCATCTGATATAGCTGACATAAAATCACGTACTTATACATTAAAGTTTGATTATTACATCAAAGATAATATGATTTCGACTCAGCGTGATGTGTTTGACATGGACCATTCCATTATAATAGAGGTTGTTTCCGGTAAAATAGTTAGCTATAAACAGGTATGTAAAGAATACAAATCTACTACCGAGGTTATTTCGTGTCCATCTGCAATTGATGCAATTGACTCATTATCAACATCTTTTTATCAGTTTGGTGAGCAGGTTAAAGATGTTTTCATGGCATATACCTATAATTCCATACAAAATTCGTGGGTTCCTTGTTGGTTTATTGAAACATCAGAGGGAGTAATATCTATGGTACCTCTTATGGGAGGTGTGGCTGAATGAGTTGGAAAAGGATTAAAACGTTTCTTATAATTCTTTTTTTGTTGATTAACATATATCTCATTTCTTCAACTAATGGGTTTAAACTTAAATCAGTTACTGAATTTGATGTTGACAATATTTCAAAAACTGTTAATGTGATATATAATAATTACGGTATACGTATTGATACAACAGACATTCCCAAAAGAATAACAAATCTCAACATTATTAATGTTGATAATATTATGTTCTCCGAGGAGTTCGTTGACAAATATGAGTTTAGCAAAAATGCCCATGGATTCAGCTTTTCAATTGCGACAGATACTTTTTCATACAATGAAAAGAATGCCGCAGAAGAAATCCGTGAAGTTCTTGACACCATGGGAATAGCCGGTGATTCATATAAACTTGAGTTTAAGATTACAGATATAGGACTTTTGTGTACCGTTTATGAATATGTAGATGTCTATCCGTTGTTTAATGGACGCATTGAAGCACACTTTTCTTCAAGGGAAATCAAAATTAGCGGAAATTGGTATTTTTCGCAGACAGAGTCCTTGGAGGCTAAAGATACATCCCTTAGAATGACAGATATATCAGGAGTACTTGTTGATATGGCTTATACGGCTTATGAACAGACAATTAAATCGGATGCTTCCGCCGATATGCCAAAAGCTGTAAAAAGTATAGAATACGGATATTACGTCAGCTCATACGATGAAAATGTAATAAGTAAATCGGCATCTGCAGTTCCGTGTTATATGATTGAAACCGATCTCGGTTCTAAATATTATTATGATGTAGTAAATGGCAATTTACTAAAACAGGAGGATTAAATTATGGCAAAACAAAGATTTCCCATGGGAGGCATGGGAGGAAACGCAAACAATATGATTAGACAGGCTCAGAAAATGCAACAGGAAATGCTAAAAGCTCAGGAAGAAATTGAACAGACTGAATTTGAGGCAACATCTGGCGGAGGAGCAGTTTGTGTAAAAATGTCCGGCAAGAAAGAACTTACAGAAGTTATAATTAAGCCTGAGGCTTGTGATCCCGATGATATTGAAATGCTTCAGGATCTTATTATCACTGCTGTAAATGATGCAATAGGCAAGGTTGATGAAGCAAATAATGCTAAAATGAGCAAGCTTACCGGTGGCATCAATATTCCCGGTTTGTTCTGATTTTATTGATATTTAACTTAAATGGCCGAATCCATTTTAATGTGGGTTCGGCTATTTATAAGTCTTTTTGTTAAAACACGGCTAATATTTCATATATTCATTGACTAATGTGTTAAACTTGTTTATAATTAATGTGGGTGTTTTACATGAAAAAACAAATACTTAAAGATTCTGTTATAACAATTTCTCTTTTGACAATTGCTCTGCTTTTGGCATTTGTTCTTAACTTTTATGATAATTCTCAGTTATCCATCGCATGTTCTCTCATTCTTGCAGTTCTTTTTACGGCAAGGTTTACACATGGATATGTTTATGGCATAATATCATCAATTGCAGGAACTCTTCTCATAAATTATTTTTTCACTTTTCCGTATTTTGAGTTTAATCTTACAATGCCGATAAATATTGTAACCGCCATAGCAACGTTTACTGTTTCAATTGTCACCAGTGCTGTTACAACACAGCTTCAAAATCATCGAGAACTTGCCCACAAGGCAGAGCTTGAAATGATGCGTACAAATTTGATGCGTTCTGTATCACATGATTTGCGTACACCGCTGACTTCTATTATGGGAGCTGCAACAGTTTTAAAAGAAAATGATTCACTTCTCGATGCAAAAGGCAAAGCTGAGCTTTATGATCAGATTAACGATGAAGCAAGATGGCTGTTTAATATGGTCGAGAACCTTCTTTCCGTTACAAGACTTAATAACAGTATTGAACCCGTTCACAAAGATTGCGAACTTGCCGAAGAAATTATCGCTGTTGCGGTTAAAAAAATTCAGAAATATTATAAAGACATAAATATAATTATAGATGCGTCTGATAAAATGATTTTTGTCCCCATGGATTTTACACTGATTTCACAAGTTCTTATCAATCTTATAGAAAACTCCATCCGACACGGAAATTCATCTCACTACATTAGAGTTTCTGTTCGAGAGATGGAAAATTATGCGGAGTTTTTTGTGGAAGACAGGGGTGGCGGTTTGCCAAAAAGCATTATTTCCGCATTGAATTCAAATGAATACATAATGCCAGAAAGCACCGGGGATTCAAGCAAATATATGGGAATTGGTTTATCCGTGTGCGAAGCAATTATAAAATCACATGGTGGACATATACATGCTCAAAATCTTGAGTGCGGTGCAAAGGTGGCTTTTTTTCTGCCTTTGGATGAATATGAAGATATGTAAGTGGGGTTTAATACATGAACAATAGACAAACTATATTAATTATTGAAGATGAAGAAAACATAACAAAACTTTTAAGAACAATATTAAGGACACATGGATACAATGCCATTGTTGCAACAAATGCAAATGAAGGGAAAAGCATGGCATCAAGCCATGTTCCTGATTTGATTTTGCTCGATCTTGGCTTGCCCGATGAAGACGGTATCAATGTTATTAAACAGTTTAGAGAATGGACAAACATTCCTGTGATTGTTGTATCAGCGCGTTCGAATGATTATGATAAAGTAACTGCTTTGGATCTTGGTGCTGATGATTATGTTACAAAACCGTTCAGCACTGATGAACTGCTGGCTCGGATTCGCACAGCTTTACGACACAAACGAGTGAGCTTTGATGAAGAATTAAAACGTACCAAACTTTTTGTCTGTGGTAATCTTAAAATTGATTTTGACAAGCATTTTGTAACCATCGGAGAAGAAAAGGTTCATCTTACAAATATAGAGTTTAAAATTATGGAGCTTCTTTGCAAATCATCGGGAAAAGTTCTGACTCATGACTACATAATGAATGCAATTTGGGGGCCTTATGCTCATAATGATAACAAGATTTTGCGTGTAAATATGGCAAATCTCCGAAGAAAAATCGAAAATAATCCGGCTGACCCAAAATATATTTTTACGGAACCCGGTGTTGGTTATCGTATGATTGAAGCCGATTGACATATAATATGTAAAATATGAAAGGATAATGTTATGAATGATTCCAATAACAAAATGCTTAAATTTAAAAGAATAAGCAGTTCGGATCGTGAACTCTATCAGCGTTATATGCCCGATGGAACGGAAAGGGGTTGCGAATTTTCTTTTGGAAATCTCTATATGTGGGGAAGGCAAAACATCGTAGAGGCATATGGACATCTTATTCTTTTCTCGCAGTTCGACCGCAAAAGTGTATATCCGTATCCTATGGGAAAGGGCGATAAAAAACAGGCTATAGATGCAATTATTCTTGATGCTGAAGCTCGGGGTATATCATGTCGCATAACCGGTCTCTCGGCTGAAGCAAGAGAGAACATTGAACGTCTATACCCCGGGAAATTTCGTTATCATTGTGATGAGGGAGCTTTTGATTATGTTTATGATATAAATGATCTCGCCGATCTTAAAGGTAAAAAATATCACAGCAAGAGAAATCATCTTAACAGATTTTACGAAGCTTATCCTGATTGGAAAACAGAACCTCTCTCTGAATCAAACGCAGATGCTGTTTCTGATATGGTTAATAAATGGTATGAAGAAAAAATTGCTGACAACCCTAACAGCGATTTTCACATGGAAAAGGTTGCTCTTGAAAAAGCTCTTTCAAAATATGAGCAAATCGGGCTTGAAGGTCTGGTTTTGTATGTCAATGATGAAGTAGCAGCATTTACAATGGGTAGTTTCCTTTCCGAAGAAATGATTGACATTCATTTTGAAAAAGCTCGTAGCGATGTTCAAGGGGCTTATGCTGCTATAAACTGTGAATTTGCCAAGTTTTTGCGTTGTAAATATCCTAATCTCAAATATCTTAACAGAGAGGAAGACATGGGTCTTGAAGGCTTAAGAAAGGCAAAACGAAGTTACAAACCTCACCACATGATTGCAAAGTGCTGGGCATGCCTTTTGGAGGATGGATATGAATATTGATTCGCCAACCGGCTCAAATATTTTGTCACTACGCTCTCTCTGGAAAGAGGCTTTTGGTGATTCCGATGAATTTCTGGATTCGTTTTTTTCAACTGCCTACAGCGAAAAAAGATGCAGATGTATAACCGACCAAAGTGATGTTCTTTCGGCTCTCTATTGGTTTGACTGTGTGGCAGATGGGGAAAAAGTTGCATATATATATGCTGTTGCAACGCTTGAATCACAACGCGGGAAAGGACTTTGTGCCATGCTCATGAAAAATACTCATGAACATCTTTGCAAGCTTGGTTATGTCGGAGCAATTCTTGTTCCGGGTTCCGTTAAACTCTTTGACTTTTATGAGAAATTGGGTTATAAAATTTGTTCAAAAGTTAAAAATTTTGAATCTTGTGCATCAGATGAAAAGATTGAGTTTTCCAAAATTGATGCGTATGGTTTTGCAACTCTCAGGAGAAAATTTTTGCCCGAAAATTCTGTTGTTCAGGAAAATGAAAATATTTCTTTTCTTGAAACCATGAATGATTTTTACAAAGGTGAGGATTTTTTGATGGTTGCAAAGAAAAGAGGGGATACTCTTCATTGTGCAGAGCTTCTCGGAAATTCGGACAGAGCAGCTGCAATTGTAAATTCCTTTGCATGCAAAAATGGTTTTTTCAGAACACCCGGCGATGAAACCCCCTTTTCGATGTATATTTCTCTCGATAACAATTTGAAAAATATGCCTTCATATTTCGGGCTGGCATTTGACTGACAAAAAAACACACAGTAATTGATTTAACATCATACTGTGTGTTTTTTTTAATATACCGTTATAATGTGATGCCTTTCAAACTGCTCTCCTGCCTCCAAAGCTTGAATCGAATCTTTTTCGCTTATGTCTTTTGGCGCTTCGCCAAACTCAGCATTACCGCACCATGGCTCAATGCAGACAAACTGTGACATGGGGCATGACCAAATAAAAAGATTGTCAAATTCTTCAAATTCAACTCTTATCTTTGTTTCTCCTGCTTTGTTTTTTAGTTGCACTGCATCGGAATCGGGGTTTTCATATACAACAGTTACGGAATCGGCAAAAAGCTCGTCCGAAAGTTTCAATATGCTGTGTCCGTCTTTTGAGGTGATGTGGTTATCGGAGCAAAGCCTTGTTTCAAAAATATAGGGCTTTTTGCTCTCTTCTTTTTCAAAATGAATTTCATATTCCGAAAGACCTTCAAGCAGAATGTATCCTTCATGGGAACCGATGGAGAAATACATTTTTTCTTCTGAATCGTTTATAATTTCATAGCTCACATCAATTGCCTTTCCCAAAAGCTTGTATGTAATAATAAGCTCAAAATCGTAAGGGTAGATTTTCTTTGTTTCATCGTTTGAAACAAGAGAAAACACCGCAAGATCATCACTGCATTCCATGAGATTAAACTCCGAATCCTTTGCAAAGCCGTGTTCGTTCATTGAATATTCTTTTCCGTCAACGGTGATTTTGTCGCCAATCGGTGTTCCGCAAACGGGAAAGAGCACCGGCGCACGACCGTTCCAGAAAACCATGTCGGGCTGGTGAAGCTTTTCTTCGCCGTCGGGAGTCTGAATGCTTGTCATTTCGGCACCGAGGGTATTTATTTTAACAGTTAAAAACTCATTTTTAAGACAAATGTTTTGTAAGCTCATATTTTTGTTATTCCTTTCGTTATTTTAAACCAATTATATCACATTGTTTCCTCTTTTTAAAGTATTATTTTAAAATATTATTTTTATATTGAAATAATCAATTTATGTGATATAATCTATTTATAAAACAAGAAAGGTCTGATAAAATGCTTCCCGAAAAATTTGTCTGTGCATCAAGTGAATGTGCATCATACACTAATCCCGTTGCAGCTCCCCTTTTCAGAAAAAGTTTCACTGTCGAAGCTGCAAAGAAGGCAACCCTCACAATCGGATGCACAGGATTTTATGATTTATATTTGAACGGCGAGAAAATCACCGACGGCTACCTTGCACCCCATATTTCCAATCCCGAAGAAGTGATTTTCTACAATCAATATGATTTGACAGAAAAACTTGCCCAGGGCGAAAATGTTATTTGCGTAAATTTGGGAAACGGCTATGCCAATCCCATAGGCGGAGCTGTGTGGGAACACGGCAGAAATCACAAAAAAGCTCCTGCCTTTGCCTTGGAATTCAGTTGCGGTAACCTGAGCTTCGAATCTTGTGATATGCTCTGGAATCCCTCTCACATTCTTTTTGACGATTACCGATGCGGAAGCTACTGTGATATGACACTTTTCAAAAAAGAATGGTATCTTCCGGGCTTTGATGACTCCGAATGGAACAAACCCACCGACTGCGACTATTCCGGGTCGGTCAAAAAGTTGAGACAGTGCGAAAGTGTTAACGAAACACGAAGAATCAAACCTATCGAATTTTATCCGGGTGTTTTGCGTGATTACCGTATGAGAGACGGTTTTAGTGTAAATCACTATCACGGTGACACAATAATGGGAATAATCCCCACAAAGGACGGTTATATATATGACTTTGGCGAAAACTGTGCCGGTGTTCCTTGTCTTAAAATAAAAGGCAGTAGGGGACAAAAGATTCAGATGCAGTTTTCGGAGCTTCTTTTTGAGGGCTTTGTTGACTATATCAATGTGGATGTTTATCCCGACGGATGCTGTCAGAAGGATGTTTATGTGTGTTCCGGCGAGGGCATTGAAGAATATATTCCACCTTTCACCTATCACGGCTTCAGATATTGCTATATCCACGGTATAACCGAGGAGCAGGCAACAGAAGACCTTCTCACATATGTTGTTTTACATAATGACGTTGAAAAGAAAACAACTTTCAAATGCTCTGATGAGATTTCAAACAAGATTTTTGATGCCTGCATAAGAAGCGATTTGTCAAATCTTTTCTACATAATCACCGATTGTCCCGGGCGTGAGAAAAACGGCTGGACAGGTGATGCCGGGGTTTCCGCAAAACACTATATGCTTCACTACGCCACCGAAAAGGTGTTTTCCGACTGGATGATATGCATCAGAGAGGCGGTTGCAGACAGTGGTGCAATGCCCCTTTTTGTTCCCTCGCCCGGAGACCTTTGGGATTGTGCGGTGTGGGACAGTGCTCTTTATGCATTACCCTTTTATGCATACCGCTATGCCGGTGACAAACAAATTATCATCGATAACGCAGAAGCAATGATGAAAAATCTTAAACATCATATTTCAATTTTGGATGAACGGGGTCTTTCGGATTCCGGTCTCGGTGACTGGCTCCCGGTTGATTCGGAGGCGGATGATTATGCATCGCCCCTTGGTTTTTGTGCCTCCTGCACATTGCTTATGTGCCTTAAAATATCCATGACAATGTTTGATGCCGTGGGAATGAGAGAAAACAGCGAATTTTGCAAAGTTAACTACGATAAACTCCGCATTTCAATCCGCAACGAATATAACGACAACGGCGTAATCACAAAGGGCAAAACTCTGAAATTTGTCAAACCCACCTACCGCATTTGTCAGACGTCTCAGGCTCTCGGTCTTTACTCGGGAATTTTCGATGAAAATGAAGAAAAGAACGCCGTAGACACCCTTGTTGAACTCATCAAAAAAAATAATGGCTCTTTTGACTGCGGTTTCCTTGGTCTCAGAGTGATTTTTCAGATGCTTTCAAAATACGGATATTCTGACCTTGCCTACAATATGATTACCAAACCCACACATCCTTCTTATGCAAACATGATATACAGGGGAGAGACAAGCGTGTGGGAAAGATTTCAGCCTCCCGGAAAGCGAATCGGTTCTCACAATCATCATTTTATGGGTGATGTTTCTGCATGGTACATGGAAACGGTTGCAGGAATTATTGTGAATCCCCGGTGTGATAACCCCGATAAGATTGTGATAAATCCTCATTTTATCGAAGCACTTGAAAATGCCCGGGGTTCTTATGCAAATAAAAACGGCTCTGTGGACGTAAGCTGGACAAGAAAGAACGGCAAAACAGAAGTTGTAATTGATGTAAAAGGCGACCTTGATATTGAGCTTGGCGATAATCTTAAGTCGGAAAATTGCATTGTTTCTTTTGACAAAAAATAAAGTTGTATTAATGAAAGCAGTGTAATCACACTTTTTGGTGAAAAAATTAACAAAAATATACGTTGCTATTGTAAAATGAAAAAATGTGTAGTATAATGTATTCTGTATGTTAATGTTTTATAATTTTTTTATATTTATATTGGAGGTATTCAAATGAGCACATTCTTAGACACAATCAAAGCACGTGCAAAACAGGATAAGAAGACAATTGTTCTTCCCGAATCCATGGACAGAAGAACCTTTGAAGCAGCTGAAACTGTTCTCAAGGAAGACATTGCCAACATTATCATCATCGGTACTCCCGAAGAAGTTGCCGAAAACAGTAAAGGTCTCGACATTTCCAAAGCAACAATCATCGACCCCTTTACATATGAAAAAACCGAAGACTACATCAACCTTTTTGTTGAACTCAGAAAGGCTAAAGGTCTTACCTATGAAGAAGCTAAAAAACAGGCTCTCGAAGACTATATGTACTATGCTTGCCTCATGGTTAAAGCAGGCGATGCAGACGGCGTTGTTTCCGGTGCTTGTCATTCAACTGCAAACACTCTTCGTCCCAGCCTTCAGATTGTTAAAACAATACCCGGTGTTAAACTTGTTTCCGCATTCTTTGTAATGGTTGTTCCCAACTGTGAATACGGTGCAAACGGCACATTCATTTTTGCAGACTCCGGTCTTGAACAGAATCCCGATCCCGAAAAGCTTGCCGCAATTGCCGCTTGCTCTGCAGAATCCTTCGAACTTCTCGCTCAGGAAGAAGCCATCGTAGCAATGCTTTCACACTCCACCAAGGGCAGTGCAAAACACGCAGATGTTGACAAGGTTGTTGAAGCAACAAAAATCTGCAAAGAAACCTTCCCCGGAATCAAAGTTGACGGCGAACTTCAGCTTGATGCCGCAATCGTTCCCGAAATCGGTTCTTCAAAAGCTCCCGATTCCGAAGTTGCAGGCAAAGCAAACGTTCTTGTATTCCCCGACCTCGATGCAGGTAACATCGGCTACAAACTTGTTCAGAGACTTGCAAAAGCTGAAGCTTACGGACCTATCACTCAGGGTATCGCAATGCCCATCAACGACCTTTCCAGAGGTTGCTCTGCAGATGACATCGTTGGTGTTGTTGCAATCACTTGTGTACAGGCTCAGGCAAAATAATTATAATATAATTTAATTTATAAAGGCGGTATAGAAATGAATATTTTGGTTATTAACGCAGGAAGCTCTTCTCTCAAATATCAGTTCATCAAAATTGAAGAAGAAAAAGTTCTTGCAAAAGGTCTTTGCGAAAGAATCGGTATCGAAGGTTCAAAGCTTACTCTCAAAGTTCCCGGCAAAGACGATTATGTTGTTGAAAAACACATGGACGACCACTCTGTTGCAATCTCCATGGTTATCGATGCTCTCACCGACAAAGAACACGGCGTTATCGCAGATATGAAAGAAATCGACGCTGTTGGTCACCGTGTTGTACATGGCGGCGAAATCTTTGCTTGCTCCGTTGTTATTGACGAAAAGGTTAAAGAAGCACTTCACGTTTGCTCCGACCTTGCTCCTCTTCACAACCCTGCAAACATCATCGGTATCGAAGCTTGTGAAAAAGCTATGCCCGGTGTTCCCCAGGTTGGTGTGTTCGACACAGCATTCCATCAGACAATGCCCAAAAAGGCATATATGTATGCTCTTCCTTATGAGCTCTACACCAAGCACAAAATCAGAAGATACGGCTTCCACGGCACAAGCCACAGATTCGTATCCGAAAGAGCTGCTGCAATGCTCGGCAAGCCCCTCGAAGAACTCAAAATCATCACCTGCCACCTTGGTAACGGTTCTTCCATCGCTGCTGTTGACTGCGGTAAATCCGTAGACACAAGCATGGGCTTCACACCTCTTGCAGGCGTACCCATGGGCACACGCTCCGGTGACATCGATCCCGCTATCGTAACCTTCCTTATGGAAAAAGAAAACCTTTCCGCTAAAGAAGTTAACGACCTTATGAACAAACAGTCCGGTGTGTTCGGTATCTCCGAACTCAGCTCCGACTTCAGAGACCTTGAAGGTTCAAAAGATACAAACGAAAAGAGTGCTCTTGCTCTCGAAATGTTTGCATATGGCGTAACAAAATACATCGGTGCTTACGCTGCTGCCATGGGCGGTGTTGATGCAATCGTATTCACCGCAGGTGTTGGTGAAAACACAGCTCTCACAAGAGGTCAGATTGTTGAAAAACTCGGCTTCATGGGCATCAAAATTGACCCCGAACTCAACAAAATCAGAGGCGAAGAAAAAGACATCTCCGCTCCCGATGCAACTGTAAGAACTCTTGTTATTCCCACAAACGAAGAACTTATGATTGCAAAGGATACTGCAATGCTCGTAAAATAATTAGAATAACAATAAAAATGACCGCCGAAGATTGTGATAATCTTCGGCGGTTTTGACTTGGATGCATTTAATAGATTATTAGAAATGATACTTTTTATCAATTAAGTTTTGACTTGGCATACATTTTCGGTGAAACTCCTGTTTTTTGTTTGAATACTTTCATAAAGTTTGACACTGATGTAAAGCCGCTTGCAAAGCAGATTTCGGTTATAGTAAGACGGTTTGATATTAAAAGCTTTTTTGCGTAAGACAGTTTAAGTGATGTAAGATATTCGTTGTAGCTTGAACCGATAATCGATTTAAAAATCTTGCTGAAATAGTTTGGATTCAGACTCACAACCTTTGCAGTTTGTATCAGTGACGGATTTTCTTTAAAATGAAGTTGGATGTATAGCAGGGCTTTTTGAATGTGATTGCTTTCGTTATGAGGTTTGACCGATGGTGAAATATTACGCAGAAAAAGTATGAGAAAACATTCAAGAAGGTTTCTGAGTATTTCATTTTTGTATTGCCCGTTTTTTTGAAATTCAGCTTCAATTATTTTACACAGTGCCAATATCTCATCAAAAGTCTGATTGTCAAAATAGAAAATACAGTTTGTGTTTTTCTCGGTAATCATCAGCAAAAAATCATCCGACAGCAAGCTTTCATGAAACATAATATTATACATCTCTATTTCAGGATTTGCTTTGACCGAGTGATAATCGGTGGGAGAGAGCAGATATGCGCAACCTCGTTTCAGTTCATATTCATTTCCGTTTAAATTCTGTGAGCCGCTTCCTCCGACTATTATTTCTATTTCAAAAAAATCATGCCAGTGGAGGGGAAAATCTGTTTTTTCAATTTTTCCTGTAACAAAGATTTCGCTTGAATCACCAATATATTCATCAGCTGTAAAACATACATAATTACTCTTGTTCATTTTATCATCACCAATGATATTTTATTATATTTTCTTATGTTTTTCAAGCCTAATGTTAAAAAATGATAATTTTTAGTTAAAATAATAAGAGAAAAAAGTACATTTTTGATTTATACTGTTCTCAAATTAATTCGACTGGAGGGAAAATTCAACAATACCACAGGTTGTTGAGGATATAGCAATGAAACTATTTATTGATACTGCAAATACAGAGGAAATCAAGATTGCAAACGACATGGGTGTTATTTGTGGTGTGACAACCAATCCGAGTCTTATAGCCAAAGAAGGAAGAAATTTTATTGAGGTTGTTAGAGAGATAACATCAATTGTTGACGGTCCGGTAAGTGCCGAGGTTATAAGCCTTGCATCCGACGAAATGATTAAAGAAGCAACGGCATTGCGTGATGAAATACAAAATGAAAATCTTGTTATAAAAATACCCATGACACCCGAAGGACTTAAAGCTGTGAAAAAGCTCAGTAAAATGGGAATAAAAACCAATGTAACCTTGATTTTTAGCCCGGCACAGGCTTTGCTTGCCGCAAGGGCAGGAGCAACCTTTGTAAGTCCGTTTTTGGGAAGACTGGAAGACATTGGCGAAAACGGTATGGCTGTTATTGAAGATATAGCAAAAATATTTTCACTTCATTCCATAAAAACTCAAATTATTGCCGCAAGCATAAGAAACTCCATGCATGTGACTGAGGCTGCAAAATCGGGAGCTCACATTGCAACTGTTCCGTATAAGGTTATAATGCAAATGACAAAGCATCATTTGACCGACTCAGGGATTGAAAAGTTTCTTGCTGATTGGAGTAAAGTTTTTGTTAAGACTAAGGAGTGATAAGAATGTATGTAGGAATAGACATCGGTGGCACCAAATGTGCAGTGACATTGGGTGACGGACTTGGTGTAATAAAAGAAAAAATACGATTTGACACTATGGATTTAAATGAAACACTTAAAAAAATTTTTGAGGCGGTTGAAAGTTTTAGCGGTTTCTCTGCAATAGGAGTGAGTTGCGGCGGTCCTCTTGATGCAGATAAGGGAGTTATTCTTTCGCCGCCAAATCTTCCCGGTTGGGATAATGTTCCGATCAAAAATATACTTGAAACCAAATTCGATGTGTGCTGTGCACTTCAGAATGATGCCAACGCTTGTGCTCTTGCAGAACACAAATTCGGAGCAGGAATAGGCACTCAAAATATGGTGTTTTTAACTTTTGGTACGGGTCTTGGTGCCGGGATTATCTTAAACGGTGAGCTATACAGCGGTACAAACGGCATGGCAGGCGAAGTCGGTCACGTGCGCCTTGAGTCTTACGGACCGGTAGGCTATGGGAAGTCCGGTTCTTTCGAAGGCTTTTGCAGTGGTGGCGGAATCGCCAAAATAGGCAGATATAAAGCACTGGAGCAATTTCAAATGGGCAATTCGGTTGCCTATTGTAACGGTGCTGAAGATATGGATAACATAACAGCAAAAAGAATAGCAGAGTGTGCAAAAAGCGGAGATAAGTTATCAAAAGAAATATATGAGATATGTGCCACACATCTTGGAATGGGACTTTCCGTAATCATTGATATTTTAAATCCCGAACTTATTGTTATGGGAGGAATTTACGGGCGTTGCAGGGAGCTTTTAGAGCCTGTTATGCTTGACGTGATAAAAAAAGAGGCACTTTTTGCATCGGCAGGCGTATGCAGAGTTTTGCCTGCAAAGCTTGGCGAAGAAATTGGTGATTATGCGGCTCTTGCGGTTGCCGCAAATGCATATGAAAAGAGGTTATTATGATGATTAATGAACTTATATCAAGATATCCCAAGCTTGAAAATATAAAACCCGACATAAATTCGGCTTTGGAGCTTATGCTGAAAACTGTAAAATTCGGCGGTAAGATTCTTCTTTGCGGAAACGGTGGAAGCAGTGCCGATTGCGATCACATTGTTGGAGAGCTGATGAAGGGATTTTTAAGCAAAAGACCTGTAAAAAATGAATTTTCAAAGGTTTTATCAGAGCTTTATCCCGATGAGTCAAAGTATTTTTCAGACAATTTGCAAGGGGCAATTCCTGCCATTTCCCTCACAAGTCAGACCGCACTTTTGTCGGCATTTGCAAACGATGTTGCACCGGATATGGTGTATGCCCAGCTTGTGTATGGCTATGGCAACAAGGGAGATTTGCTTGTTGGTATTTCAACCTCGGGCAATTCCAAAAATGTTGTTAATGCGGCAAAAATAGCAAAAGCGAAAGGCCTTTATACTTTGGCGCTTACCGGAGCAAAAGACTGTGCGCTTGATATGTGTGATGTGACAGTAAAGGTTCCTGAAACCGAAACTTTCAAGGTACAGGAATACCATTTGCCCATATACCACTATCTGTGTGCCGCTGTTGAAAAAGAATTGTATTCGTAAAAAATCTGATTGAATTACTTGAAATAAAGATATGTAAATGGTATAATGTCACCGTACAAAGAAACTACGCCTCGGTGATAGGTAATGTTGTCAGTAAGTTGATGACATTGCGACAATAGGAGAATGAATAATGATGAGAACAGCAATAAATATGGATTTTTACACAGGATATCTTGACATTAAAAAGGCATCGGAATATATTTCAAAAGCAGGCTTTACCCATCTTGACTACACACCGCCCCTTCGTGACGATAATTGGGAAAGCATTATGAAAAAAGCAAAAAATGTATTTGATTCCTACGGACTTACCGTTCATCAGACCCATGCTCCCTTTAACCGTTATGGCAAATATGGTGATAGGTTTAAGCTTTGTATGGACAGATGCGTTGAAGTGACATCCTATTTTGGTGCCGAATACATTGCGGTTCACGGAGATGAATTTGATTTTGAAAACATGACTTTTTCAGAAGATGCGGCACTTGAATATAATTACAATTTGTTTAAGCACTATGTTGAGCAGGCTGAAAAAAGCGGATATAAGCTTGCTTTTGAAACTGTTTTCGAAGACGGGTTTAAAAATCGACGTCGTTACACATCAAAAGCTGACGAGCTTCTCAGTCTCATAAAAACCTTTGACTCAAAAAGTGCTGTTTGTTGTTGGGATTTTGGTCATGCTCATGTTTCATTTAAGAACACTCAGGCTGACGAAGTGCTGAAGCTTGGCTCTCTCATTGAGTGTACCCACCTTCACGATAACTGTGGCAACGATT
>JAFQBA010000063.1 GCA_017416845.1 Clostridia bacterium | reverse complement strand
GGAATCGGGGTCGTTGACATCTGCATCAAAGTTTGGGAAAATGCGGCTTATGTCATGACTGAAAGGACCGCCGTATGTATCTATAACTCCGGAATCGTGATTTCTGGAATATGGAATTCTTGCGGCTTTGTAATCTTCAAAGTTGCTTCGTATCTGCTGGTCTGCATGACGTTTGTGCCACGGACCGCCGTTTGTTGCATTAAGGATTTTAAAATCGCCAAGTTTTTTTGATAAATCAAATTTTAATGTTTTCATTTGTCGGTCTCCTTTTTAAAAGTGTTTTCAAGCTCCGATATTAAATACATACACATTCCCACGCAAGGCATATCATATTCCGAATGGCTTGTGGAATCACAATCTGCAAAGCCAATATTTATTGCACCGGGAATATTAGGTGTAGACGGGAAAAACTGTCCGTAAGGACACTGGGAAACCTGATTGTAGCCAATGGCATTCACATGACTTGCATCCAGTCTGTTGCAACCCAGAACAACATCCAGAATGCTTTGTGCATATTCGCCATATACTTCTTCACCAAATATTTTTTGTGCTTTTTTCAATACCACAGCAAAAGACATATCTATTCCCGGATATGTTATAAACCTTTTTTGGCTATAATTAAGCCCTTTGTATTTCTTAAATGGTCCCGCTGTTTCTCTTATGCTTGGAAGATGTGTCATCCATTCATAGAGATGTCCGCTTCTGAAGTCAAGATCTTTATCCGTATAAACCCTTGGTGTAGCGTGCCAAATACTATCGGATGCAAGATTACACATTAAATCACAGTAGTTTTTAAGCATGGTTTTCCATTTGTTTATATTTTGGGCTTCGGGCAACAATTCTATGGCACAGCAAAGCCCTTCATATAAGCCAAATATCCACGAATAAAAACATCTTGACGTAACAGACGCAGTGTCATTCTCCCAAATTTTGACAAGACCATCATTCATTTCCATGGAGCAAAGTCCATCAGCACCCATCCGCACATATTCCAGATATGATTTGTCTTTTGTTGCCCTGTACATATCGGCGGCAACAACCGCCATATATCCGTAATCTGCACCGGAACGTGGGAAACAAGGTTCATAAAAATTGTCGGGATCCATACCCATGGGAAATTCATCGGGATGAGTATACATATCACGGCGACGGGTTTCGCCTGTCATATATTCAAACGACCGCTTTGCCGTTTCCAGGCACTTTTCACTGCGCTTTTTATCTCTCTTTTCAAAATAAATGCTACAAAGAGCTAAAAAAGATGTTGTACACCATTGGGCACTATCGGGTGCGGCAGATTCATAAAATGTGCGACCTTCCCATCCGAGAGGGGCATTCAGAGTGTTATATTCGGCACCATTTTTCTGAATCACCTTAAGATAGTAATCACTTGCCCACTTAAGCTCGTCGGTAAGAAGTATTTCACCCCAATGGGGTTTTTGCACAGCGGCATACCTTGCAATTCCCAGAACTCCCTGAACAACACCTGCAGGAGATTTTCGCAAATCACAGGATTGATGATATCCTCCGGACAAATCTACTCTTTCGCCTGTTTCTGCAATATAACCGTCATCGGTATGACACTTACCTGCCCAGCCCAATTCGCTTCCGCATCTTTGGTAGGTAAAATAGCCCAAAAGAACTCTTGCAAGATTATCATATGCCTTATCATAGATAATAAAATGTCTGCTTTTTATGCCGTCAATTGATATGCGATAATCGCCCTCGGCTTTAAGTTTTGAAAAATCACCCACATATCCGTTGCCGTCATCTGTCTCCATATACTTAAGCTCACCTCTGAAAGCTTCGGTATATAAGGTGTCTTTTAAATATTCAACAATAAATTCTCCGCTTTGACTTTCTCCTGTGAATACAAATCTTTTCGGTGCATTGGTCAAAAAGCCTACATGATTAATTTTTATTGGATTTTCTCGATTATTCATCATTTACATCTCCGATAGTTTTAATTGTAAAAGGGATTGGGATTTTAAATTGGGGTTTAGCGGTGAGTTTAACACAAGGGCATCGTAGGGGACGGCGTCCTCGACGTCCTGTGTCAATTACATCGAGAACAAATCTTAAATAATACTGAAACGTTGAAAACAGTGTCATTGTGTATTGAAGATTGAACTTGAAATAATGGGACGTCGAGGACGCCGTCCCCTACAACGCATTAGCATAATTTGATTTTCAAACACCCCTACAATCGGTATTCACCATCTCCTCGACAAACTCAAGTTAGTCCCTAATCCCTATTCTCTAATCCCTAATCACTATGTGGACAAACTCCAATTTCTATTTGAATTTTAAATATTTTTTAAAAGGAGACCGACAGATGAAAACATTAAAATTTGATTTATCAAAAAAACTCGGCGATTTTAAAATTCTGAATGCAACAAACGGCGGTCCGTGGCACAAACGTCATGTAGACCAGCAGATACGAAGCAATTTTGAAGATTACAAAGCCGCAAGAATTCCATATTCCAGAAATCACGATTCCGGAGTTATAGATACATACGGCGGTCCTTTCAGTCATGACATAAGCCGCATTTTCCCAAACTTTGATGCAGATGTCAACGACCCCGATTCC
>JAFQBA010000062.1 GCA_017416845.1 Clostridia bacterium | reverse complement strand
TTTTGTTGCCACTGATATTTGATGGGTGCTTTTCCGCCGGATACCGAAAATGTGAAGCTTACATAATCACCAAGAGCAGCATCTGTTATGTTAGCAGGCTGAGCAGTAATCGAAAGAGGCTGAGCCGGAATTTCTTTTACATTCAAGGTTATTTCTTCGCTGATGGCTTCTTTGCCCTTTGCATCTGTTATTACGCAACGGAATTTTTCGGTGGTTTCTTCGATCAATGCAACTTGCATTGAAGAATCTGTTGCTCCGCTAAAGAAAGGATTGTCTGAAATTTCTGTCCATTTACCGTCTGTTGTTGCTATTTCCCACTGATAGGTATAAGGAGCTTTTCCGCCCTCGCCCTTAACTGTGAGTGTGACAGAGCCGCCCGCTTCAACAGTCAGGTCTTTTTCTAAAACACTGACAGTCAAAGGAACTTCTTCCTCTGTAAATACAAGTGTAGCTTCTTTGGAGATGACTTTGTCGCCATTTGCATCTGTAACAATACAACGAACTTTCTTTTCGCTTGCTGTTGTTATGCCGCTATAGAGGGTGTCTGATGTTTCACCGGAGAAATTGGGGTTATCCGAAATGTTAAACCATGTTTCAAGTCCGCCGGGAGATACTACCAAAATCTGCCACTGATATTTATACGGTTTTTTGCCGCCTTCAGCTTTGATGCTTGTTTCTGCTTTTGCACCAAGCTCAACAGTTGAGCCTGCAGGCTGAGTTTTTATGGCAAGGGGTTCTGACACGGGGGTTGTTGATTCGCCCGAGCCTGAACCTGAGCCCGAACCTGAACCCGAACCTGAACCTGAGCCTGAACCCGAATCAGTTCCCATGCTGAATTTGATTCTTTTTGATTCGTTCATCATACGTGTGAGAATCGCCGCAACTTCAGACCTTTTGATGTTTGCGAGGGGATTGCAGTTGTGGGCATTGTCAACACCCTGCAAAATACCTGCACGATAGAGCTTATACACTGCAGACGCATATTCTTTTGTCGAAGAAACATCGGGAATTGAGTTGTCGGGAACATTGTTAATGGCCTTCAATCCTTCATCCGGAAGTGCTTTTGCAAAAATTCCCATATAGCCCGCTCTTGTTGCATTGTCATTATACTTGTATTCCTTGTCAATAATTCCTTTTGTCATGCAATAATCTGCATAAGGCTTGTACCAGGGTTCTCCGCCCGAAAGTGTTATACTGCCTTCAACATACAGTTGATTCATACAAGCCGCAAGCTTTATTGCTTCGGCATATGTAAGATTGTCATCGGGTGCATATGTTGTCGGTGTTTTTCCGTTTACAAGTCCTGATTCAACTGCGGTTTTAACATCATTGTAAAACCAGTCGGTTTCTTTCACATCCTCAAAATCCATTTGGGCAGCATATACTGCCGTAAACATCGAAAGACACAGTGTAAACGCAACCAACAAAGATAATACTTTTTTCATATCAAAAATCCCCTTTCGTTTTAAAGATTCCTCTAACGCCGCCGTATGACGGGTTGTAACTTCCCAAGTTGTTTTTTGGTTTTGGTCTTTTTGTTATGTAACTTTATAAAAACAATAGTTCTGTCTGAAAGATGAGATGCTGTTTTTTGTTACAATTCATATTTTTAATTTGGAACACCTTCACAGTTTTCAAAATAAACATTATCCGGTGCAAATTCCAAATAGCTGTTATTTTTAAATTCGCAATTTTTAAAGTGGACTTTTTGAGAGTTATAAGAATTGATAAGGGATGAATATTCACCGCTTTCATTGTTTTTGACTGTTGAATTGTATATTCCTACATTTGAGCTGTCGCTGATTGAGAACATACTGAATTCTTTTGAATCCCTGAAGATGCATTTGTCAAAGAAAACATCCTGACTTTGTATAATTTCAACAAGCCCGTAGGTGCATTCATAGATTTCTGTGTTTGTAACATTTAGCCCTACTGAATTTACTGTTGTTATTCCATATGTTCCGCATCCGTAAAGCCGGCAGTTATCCACAGAAACATCAGCAGAATCCTCAAATTTTAATACACCGCCAAGACAGAATCCCGGTTCAATTGTATGACCTGCTGTAATGTTTTTGAGTGTGATATTGTCACAATACATAAAGGTGAGAACATTGGCATATCTCGGTTCTACAACAATTGTGGCCGTCTCGCCGGGTGCTCCTTCAATGATGAGCTCTGTTGCTTCGAAAATCATATATTCATTCCCGTCAAATGTTTCAAGTGTTGCAAGCTTATCGCTTGATAGTCTCTCTTCGACCTTCGAAAGATTATATTCACCGTCTTTAAGGATAATTCTTTTGTAGCTTCCGATTGCTTCCAGAAATTCCTTTGCGTTTGTTACGGTAACAGTTTCATGCTTAACAATTTCTGCCGTGAATTCTTCGGGTAACCATCTGACCGTGCAGCCAAATTCTTCGGCAATGAGCCTTAACGGAACCAAGGTTCTGCCGTTTGTTATGGTTGCCGCAACATCCATTTGCTTTTCTTCACCATTTTTCAGGTATCCTTGCTTACCGACGAAAAGTTCGAGCTTTTCGTCACCATTTATGATTTCAACTCTGCTGTTGACCTCATCCCAAAAAACATCATATTC
The DNA here is from genome assembly GCA_017416845.1 of Clostridia bacterium. Taxonomy (GTDB): domain Bacteria; phylum Bacillota; class Clostridia; order UMGS1810; family UMGS1810; genus RGIG1828. The sequence continues at coordinate 13,388 of JAFQBA010000062.1, read as the reverse complement.
AAGTTTTTCAGATACTGCTCTTACCGGAATCAGTGTTCTGCCGTTCTCAATAACAGGCGGAACATCAAATTCAACCGGGATTCCGTTAATAACAACCGTCGGAGCAATATCCTCAGCAGCAACGCATTGAATACCTGCCGCAAGAAAAACAAAAAGCATTATTAAACATGTTTTTAAAGTTATTCTTTTCATGATTTTATAACATCTCCCTTCTCACAAGCTATCGACAATGTCTGCAAGATATGTTGCAGAGATTGAGCCGTAAATAAACTGATCTATGATGCCCTCTTTTTTTGCCTCTTTTACCTTTTGGGCAACCTCTTTTTCTGCATTTTCGTCTACAATGAGAACAATCTTGCACCCGGGATGCATTGCTTTTATGGCATCGCGGATTTTCAGACGTTCGTACAGCTTCCACGGGGCATAACCTGTGACTTCCATCAAAAGAGCATATGGAGCAATCCACTTACAATCATCAATTACCTTATCGGGTGAATCTACTGTATAAGTATCAAATTCGTTTCCGGAATTTTTAAGCGTTTCGGCAATTGCATTACAGAACAATGAGTTTTGCATATTGATTACAATCCGTCTCATGGTACCGCCTTCTTTCATAAAAGAATAGTAAATAGGTGCAATCCGCCCTACCCATATATAATTTTAATATTATTTTTAAAATAAGTCACTATTATAAGTAATAGTTTTTTCGATTTTTCTCAAAATTTTTTTGAAAGAATAAGCCTCGTCAAATTTCTCTGACGAGGCTCGGTTTATATCATTTGCTGTTTACTTAAATAAATCACATTTCACAATAATCAGCTACACAAAGCGGAGCAAGTGTTGGGTTACAAAGTATTACTTTACACTTTTTACTGCCGCTTGGAACAGAGACGGTAAATTCATCAGAACAAGTAATATCATCAAGCACACTTACAGCAACAAGTGCATTTTTTTCTGTATAGAATGCAATATACAGTGTTGGTGTTTTCGAAAAATCTTCCGCTGTAATTGAGTATTTTACCGTACAGTTATTTGCATCTGCATCCTTAGTCACCGTTACACTTGTTTCGTTTGGAGTTTCTTTTTCTGCACCCGTTATAACAAATGGGCTGAAGGTGTTGGATGTGAAAGTTACTGAACTGTTTTCGCCGTTAAGTACAACTTCAAATCCTTCAACGGCATCAGCGCTTCCATCGCCGTCAATGTGATAAAGAGTCGCATCACCGGCAGAAAGTGCCTGTGCATTTTCCTCACTTACGGGGATGGTAACGGTCAATTCTTCACCACTGTCGCCCCACTGATTAAGTATATATGGATTACCACTATACTCGTCATAGATATCTACATTATAAACACTTTTCACTTCGTAGTCGGCAATTTCCTGAGTTATATGTTCAACATAAGCAGTATCCGCTGCTGTTGTCATATCAACCTTATCTATAACAACCGTTACCGGAGCTTCCGTATTTGCAGTAGTGGCACTTGTTGTCGAAACATTTTCAACTACAATATCAGATTCTGCAGACTCGTCACAAGAACATACGAAAAGTGGCTCATTTTGTCTATAACTGAAGTTACAAGGTAAAGACCTGTTTTTTTCGGTACAAGCTCCGCATACTTTACATGAATGCACACAAGGAGCAACGAGGTGCATCATTTCGTCCCCGCCGGAAACATCATATACTGCTTTTGTTCCATCCTCAAAAGTCAATGTTGCACTGCAATTCCATGAAATATATACCGGTCCGCCTTCTCCTGAAGGTTTAAGTCCTACAAAGCTTTCAAGGAAGCTCCTGTTTTCATCAGTCAGAATATCACGAAGGGTTAAGTAATTTTTTGAACCGGTACTACATTCACCAATGGCGATACCATATTCCTTTCCGTCCGAACAAATTTCGGTAGAAACTGTTTTTCCATCTGTCGGATATTCCACATCTCCTCCACGGTTCTCTTCTGTTTCTTCTCCGGTTTCTTCGTCATAATCCCAATAGTACTCTTCTTTTTTAAATTCATAGGTCCAATAATAATCTTCGTCTATGATGTCGTAAAAACCTTCCTCCCCCTCAACAAAGGACCATGTAAACACTTCAAAGCTGTTATCAAATGAAAGTGCCCATTTATCTACTCTGTCCACATAATAATCGTGTGCATCATATATTGGACAGCTTGCATATTCCAATTGTTTAAGATTATCTCTTACGGTATTGTACGGACCATGGTAAGAGGTTATACCGCTCACGTTTATGCTGAAGCCAACTTCACACAATCTTTCATCCATTCCGTCAGGAAAAAGCTCTTCGTAAAGATCCTTAAGGGTTCCTTTGAAATTAATCGTGAGGACTGATCCATCGGCAGTTAATGTAATAAATGAATCACCGTAAGACTGCCAGTTCAGATAGTCATCGTTTTCGTTGCCTTTTATGTCGGTTTCGTTAAAACTGTATGTTGCAGTTTCTCTAAGACTACCGAGAGAATAACTCGGTCCGCTGAAACTGAAACCAACTTCAACCTTAAGTCTTGCATCGTTATAACTATTTTCATCCATACGATAACTTTCGTAATCTACCATATAATTGAAGATTTCGGGTGCATCGTCAGCATCAATAGTGATAGAATAATCAAATTCAATGCTGTCTGAAGAACCGTTTTCTGCTTCAACTGCTTTCCATAAATCAGCAATATCATAGGCTGAATTTCTTTTGAGTGCATGTGTGCTTTCTCCACTATTGGTATTGAGAATATATCCGGTTTCATATGCAACAAATTCTCTGAAATTTCTTTCGCAGTAATAGGCAACATTTGTTCCGTAATAGCCATAAACAACGGTGTGCACAGGGAAAGTTGCTGAATTATCGCCTTCATAGGTTTCTTCGTTATAACGTTCGCCAAATGAACAGTTTCTTGCAGGGAAATATACAGTTTCAAGACCTTTGTTTGCATCGTCACAACCAAACGCACCATAGCCGATTTCTTTCAACCCTTTAGGAAGAGTAACTGTTTTTAGGTTTTCACAGTTATAGAAAGTACATTCACCAATACGATATAAATACTCGTTTTCAAATGTTACGCTTGTAAGGTTTACAGCACCGTAAAATCCGTAATCGGACACATGGGTTACACTTTCGCCGATTATAACCGATGTTATGTCTGCAAGAGAATCCTTCCACGGCACATCATCAACCGATGTATAATCTTCCATAGCACCCTCGCCGCTCACGGTAAACACACCGTTTGCATCAAGCGACCAGGTAACAGCTCCGGTTGTTCCATCACCGTTTGCTGCTGAAACATTCATTGCTCCAAACAGACTGATAAACAATGTAATGCATAACACTATGCTTGTTAGTTTTGTTTTATTCTTTGTAGTCATGGAATCTATCACCTTTCCTTTAAAATTATATTGTTTCCAATTATAATTGACCTGTTAAAATTATATAAGTTTTTCCCAATCAAGTCACTATTACAAGTAATAGTATTTGAAAAATGCCAAAAAAATTCTTCAAAAAATAAGCCTCCCGGAAATCCGGGAGACCGTTTATGAACAGTATAAATTTTAGTAATTATCCTCGTCCAATGCTTTATCGGGCGAAACTATGATAAGGTTTTTCTGTGCAACTGCGATTAGAAGCTCCATTCGTGTACGATAACCTGTCTTATCCAAAATTTTACCGACATGCCAACGGATATTGGCTTTACTGCAACCAAGCATTTCTGCCGCATCCTCATCGCTTGTGCTTTGCATAAGAGCACGAAGGACATTCAATTCAGAATCCGTGAGTTCATAACTTGTGGAAAGTCCCAGTTTAACTTCAGGAGTTTTATCGGGGAATATATGCTCGCCCTCCATTGTCTTATCCATAACGGAAAGAAGATCGCCGTGACTTGCGTCTTTATACCAGAAGCTGTCAGCCTTGGCGGCTTTTGCCTTTTCGATAAACGTGTGTTCCGCCATGGAAGTTACAATGATAACTTTAATTTTCGGGAACTTCTTTTTGATAACAGCAGTAGCTTCAATACCGTTTTCGTCACGCATTGTGCAAACATCCATCAATATGAGGTCAATTTTTTCACGCATACAAAAGAGTTCTGCATCGGCGGCATTTGGAATGATGCCGGAAAGGCTGTAATTATCACTTGATTTTATAATAGCCTCCATATTTTCCTGTGCCATTTTCTGATCCTCTACAATCAATACTTTATTCACATTATGTCCTCCTTTCCTTTAGGTATGGTAACAGTTAATCTGAATACCGGAAGTGACTCTGTAATCATCTGTCCGCCTGCACGCTCAACACGGTTTCGGAGTGACGAAAGACCGCCGCCTTCCTTAATTTTGCCATCAGGGCGCTTTCCGTTGTTTGTTAATACAACACTTGCTTCGGTTTCAGTTTCGGAAAAATCTGCATAAAGCTCTGTTGCTTCAGCATAGCGGACTGCATTGGTTACACATTCACGAACGGCGCAAGTGAGAATATAGGCAATCTTTTCCGACTTTGGCAGTTCTCCGCTTTTAATAAAATCAAGCTTTACGAACTCACAGGTTTTACGAATCTGCAAAAGCATATCTTCATCCGGTGTATCATTGTTGTATTTAATCATTGATACAGCTCTTTGCCACGATGTTGCCAGGCTATTGGGAATACTGTCGGTATTTCCTTCTTTAAGATACTTTTGTGCAGCGATAAGGCATCTGCCCATTTCATCGTGAACCCGCATTTTAGTATTCAGGATTTCTTCCTCTCGGGTAACAGCAACCACATTTGCAGATAGCTTCTGAAGGTCTGTCTGAACCTTTCTGAGCTGTTCATTCTCACGTATAACCTCTTCACGTTTTTCGTAAAGCTCAGTAACATCTACGGCAGTAAACTGTGTGTAGGCGTTTCCGCTTTCGTGCAAGAACTCTCGTTTGTTTATGTTCCACGCCTTGCCGTCGGGAAGAATAAAAGTACGATTTAATTTTGCCACACCACTAACAGGTGTGAAATCGTCATTGAACCACTCTTCAAGCTCTGTAATAAACTGTAAATCCTTACCGCAAACAGCAAAGCTCAGGCGTTGCATCATACGATTACAAAGCACGGGAAGTCCTGCCCCGTTAAAGAAGCATACGCCTGTCGGCAAATTATCAAAGGCATCTTTAATCGAATTTCGGTTGATTGTCTTTCGTACCTTTGTTTCCGAAACAAGTGCCCATACACTGTAAAACAAAGAGGATAACACCACAATAAACAGTATGATATACGGACTGTGGAGATGAATCCCCAAACTTCCCTCAATAATACGACTATCGAGCTGCAGCGTTGCATAGAGAATAGTGTTAATTACAAATGCGACAACAACACTTGCTAATTTACTTGGCTTACATCCCCGACGGCACAAAAATACAACACTGATTACATAGGAAAAAACGGTAAGCTGACTTAAAATTAATAACAATATCTGCCACATGAAATCTATCTTAAAAAAGCAAGTCATCATTTACCGTCACCTTCTTTCACATGAAAGGAAAGCGTATAACAGTTTTCCTCCGATACACTTACGGTAAGATTTTCTTTTTTGAGGTTTGTAAGGTCAAGACTGCAACAAACATCAATACAGGCAAAATATGAATCTTCACGACGGAAGAAACGTGCAAGCAAGCTCGTTAGTCCGTCAAAAGTGTTTTCAACTACATATTCATAGAAATCGAAAAGCTGCATGGCAATGCTTGACGCAACATCATCTTCAAGCTGAACAGCACACGCACAACTGATATTTGCAAGCTGCAGATTTTTCATCATTTCGCCAAGACTGAGCTTCAGTTCTTCCGTTTTAATGATACCGTCCTGCTCGTTTACAAGAATCAGGTTGTTGCGGCGTTTCAGGTACGCACCTACCACAACAATGCGACGAAGAAGTTCTTTCTTTTCATCGCGGTTATTCGTATCAATCAGCCTTTTCAGCCAACTGTTAAGTAAGTCAATCTGATGTGCGGTCTGCCGATGCAATTCATCGTGCAGACGGTTCTTTTCTGCAAGGGTTCGTATCTGTTTGTCAAGCTGATAGTTTTTCATTGATACAGCATTTGAATCCTTGAGTTCTTCACGAATTTCCGAAAGCTCATCTATAATGTCCAAAAGTGCCGATACATCTTCCTGCCAAAGAGTATGACCGCCACGAATCTTCGCTCCCGACACCCTTATTCCGCCTTTAAGCATAATGGGTGCGTTTTCCGTTTCTCTCATTTGCTCTGCCCGAAGGGGCAAAGCATCATCGGAACGATAGTATGTATTATAATTATTATCTACAATCGCTACGCCAAGACCTGAATATTCCAGCAATTCGTTGTAGTGTGTGTTAGACGGAATAAGTCCTGTTTTAATACAGCTTTCCCATATAGCAACAACAGTAAAGCAAAGAGCCGCTGTCATTTCTATAAAGCTAAACAAAGCGGTGTCAATCGTATATAAAATAGTATAAAGAACGCCAACGCCAAGCATTGCAATAGGTCTCCATATAACCTTATGGGTGCCGGGTACTCGACAATTTTTAATAACTTCTGTAAGCATCATGACGATGCAAACAAAAATCCATACGACCGCAGTATAGTATAAGAAGCCACGCTGATATATGTCCCAACCTGCCACATATCCTTGATGAAATCGGAACGCCCATTGATGCAAGTCATTTGTAAGTATGCCGAGAATCAGTATGAGTGACGGAATATTTATTATATGCCATATTTTCGGCATATGATAATCTTCAGGTTTTCCGACATATTTCATTGCGAGGAAACAAAACTGTGGAATCAGTATCATCGAAATATAATATGCGTACCAACACCACTGACCAACCGGGAAAACATAATGGAATACCGTATGCCTGAGTGTACGCATCAGCATCCAGAACATCATCAGTCCCATAAGTATAACAAGGTAACGTCTTATGCTTTTATGCACAATTCGGTCATAAACAGACATCCCCCATGAAACAAGTATGCCGATATAAATAATCAGTACGACTATGTGGGAAATCACATACATAGTAGGGGTAGTTCCCTTGGTAATAATTCGGACACAGTTCGCAAACAAAAGCAAGAATATAACCAGCAAAACATTGATGGTGTAAGATGAAGGAGTTGGTTTATTAAACATAAGCCCCCGGCGTTGCATAGACCGATACAGAATAAGAATCAGACACTCGGTCAGTATGTATGAAACAGAAAGCCATTCAAAGCCTCTTGGCAAAAATTGCTCAACAAGCCATATTACAATGTTGCACAGTACCGCACTCAAGAGAAGAAAAGTGTGAAGATGCGATGTGACTTTCTTTTTTGCAATGGCGTAAAGTGTCATTCCAACCATTGATAGCATATAAAGACCAAGGTAAACATAGTAAAGCATATGAAGCGGTCCGTATTCACGAACAAGCTTTGTCGCTCCGCCTGCAATTTCAATGTCCACCGTTTTATAATAAATGGGAAGAATACCCGGACTTGTGGTGATACCGAGCATAACGACGCCAAGTAAGATAAGTAATGTTGTTATCTTTTTATTGCTCTTTATTTTGCAAAAACGCTGTACCATCATCAGCAAAAAGAACGGAAGAAAAACACTTCCGAGATAGGCTATTCTGTTTGAGTTCAACGCTGCATCAAGATCCCTTGATACAGATAACATAAAGTAACCGAGATTACATACAGCTACAGAAACAAATAACCAAATCAGCCATTCATCACGCTTTTTATCTGCAAGAACACAAATTCCAACCATTGATAGAGAAATAACGGCGATAATTCCGTATGCTAAAGACAAGAAAGGCACCCCCCTCACCATTTTTAATATATTAATTTCACTGTTTTAGCATAACTCATACCGCTAAAATGAAAACCTTAAAAAAACATTTTTTCAAATTATCATCCTCCATAAATAACTCCATCAAATATTTCATCAATATTAATTCCGTTTACTGTTATGTAATATGTTTCATCATCAAAAGCATACTCTACACGGCAAACAGTTCCGTCCGGGCATTTTAAAAGACCGTACTTATCGCCGTCTGTGCCGACATAAACAACCTTATCGCCCTTATGAAGAGTCCGTTTTCCTGTTATCTTATCTTTGTTTTCATCATACACATCAGCATCAAAATCCTTTAAAACTGTAAGTGTACGCACATGTTTTTCATCAAACCTGAACCATTTGTCATCGGTAACAGGGACGCCGTTATCTCCTGTACGGTATTCCTTATATCCATTAACCGAAGATAGTATATGAGTATATTTGCCAAGATAAAAGCTTTCGGGATTGGTCAGAACAGCCGTTGTTACAGCATTGTCTACATATTGAGAATATGAGGTGCAAATACTTCCGTCTACCTCACCGGTCTTTTTAATACCGTTGGAAATATCATAACATACAGTCTGTATATATTCGCCCTCTCTGAAGTATTCAATATAAATGTAATTATTGCCATCTTTTGAATGTATGAACGTGGCATTCAGATTGTAAAACCATGACTCCTCTTCATAAGTCTCTCCGTTTATGCTGATTGATACCGAGCCGATATCACGTCCCTCGCCGATTTCCTGAGCCAAAAATACGATTTCATCAACCTTACCGTCATTGGTTACATCATAATAAAACGAATCGTTTTTCACAAGTTGAACTCCATATGAATCGGGAGTTGTTTTATATTTTTCCTGTATTATATCCGGATATTCATCATACGAAACCGTCACCTGAGGCGCGCCAACAACAAACGATGCTATGGAATAGGGCAGAAAATACACAGTGATTCCGTTATAATCGAGAGTCCAGGTGATTGCCTCTTCCTCTCTCAGAATTTTCTCAATGCTTTGTGCATTATCCGGCTCTATACCTTCCCAATAAAGACTGAGCTTTTCAAATACAGCTTGAGCAAATTTTTCATAATCGTTTACAACTTCCGACAAAGAAATGATTTCACCTGTTTTGGTGTTATAATTATTTCCGTAGTAACAAAAATCACCGTGATATCCTCCAAGGTAGCTGTATTCTGTGCATAGAATACTCGTAACCAGCGAGTCCGCTCTGCGTATGTACGGTTTTACAATCGACTTGACAGCATTAATTGATTCACCTTGGTATTCGTAGGTCTCGTTTGCATAATCCCTGTATTCAGCCATAAAACCCAACTGACGTTCTTTTTCTGATTCATTAAATGCCTCCAGAGCCTTGAAAAGCTCCGGATACTTATTTTCATCTCTGTAATCCAGGTTAACCACAGGGTATGTTACGTTTATAAGGGTCTTGTTTTCGCCCTCAATATTTTTTGAAATACTCCCCACTCCGGTAACAAGTCGGACTGTTTCAATTTTTTGGGCTTGATTATCGGAATGTTTAGCAGATACTTCTTCTCCTGCAGATGCGGCAGTAAAGTCATTTGTTTCAGCTTTATTACATCCCGAAGAAACGATTATCATAAATATACACAGCAATAACCCCAAAACCTGTTTTTTCATCCTATCACCCTCATATTTATCTTAAAGCTCAGAATGGCTAATATATTACATACTGTTAATCATCATATTTACAATTCCATAAAAACGCCGTTGCAATAATTATCTGTCGTTTTCATCAAATATATCACCGCATTCGGGACAGAACTTCGGCGGATTGGCAGGATCTGCCGGAGTCCATCCGCATTTGTCACATCTGTAAAGCGGTGCGCCCGCAGGCTTTGGCTTGCCACAGTTCTGACAGAATTTGCCCTGATTTGTCTCGCCGCATTCACATTTCCAGCCAAGTGTCGGTGCAGGCTTTGGCTTGCCGCAGTTCTGACAGAATTTTCCTGTGTTTGCAAATCCGCATTCACATTTCCATTCGCCTTGACCTGAAGATGGGATACCGCCTATGCTTTGATTTACCATTGTGTTTTGGTTTGTATTTGCACCCTGCATAAAGCCCGACATATTGCCCATGGTATTCTGAACCATGCCCATACCCATGAAGCCCATTGCCGCACCCGATTCATTTGCCGCCGCTGTATTCATAGCCTGAGCTGTTGCTCCTGCCATGTGACCACGAAGCATGTTTGCATCTCTGCCCATGGCGGCAGAGCGCTGATATTCGGTGATTCTTGCTTCATCTTCGGGCGTTGCATTAACACCCGATACACCAAATTCCACAATCTCAATGCCGCGTCTGTCTTTCCATTTTGATGAAAGAAGCGCATTTAACTCTTCGGCAAGCTGCATTGTGTAGGCAGGTATTGCCGCATAGTATATGTTGTTTTGTGAAATTTTGAACATTGCAGGGTTAAGAGCCGTGAGCAGTTCCGATTTCAACTGACCGTCAATCTCGTCTCTTGTGAATGCATATTCTACATTTGCGCATACATTTGTGTAGAAAAGCATGGGATTTGTAATTCTGTACGAATACTCACCGTGACAACGGATTTTAATGTCAAGAGGAAATCCTATTGCCTGATCCATAATTCTGAAAGGAATAGGCGAAGGGGTACCGTATTTATTGCCCATAATTTCCTTAGTGTTAAAATAATATACCCTTTGGTCTTTAGCCGGCTCTCCTCCAAATGTGAAACGCTTTCCTATTTCAGAAAAACTCTTTTTGATATTTTCACCGAGCCCGCCATAGAAAATGCTTGGTTCTGTGCCTGTATCATATACAAATTCACCCGGCTCTGCGCATAGCTCTACAACCTTGCCCGATTCTACAATTATCATACATTGTCCCTCATTGACATTGATGATTGAGCCGTTTGAAATAATATTGTCTGTTCCTTTTTTGTTGGAGGACCGACCGCCTGCCTTTTTCTCGCCCTTAACAACAAGAGTGTCGGCATCTAAGCTTTCACAATAAAAATAATCACGCCACGAATCGGCAAGAACTCCTCCGAGTGCGCCAAATCCTGCTTTCAATAAACCCATAATAATTCTCCTTTCAATTTGGTTTTTAAACTTTCAAATTCCAAATATAAATATTTTTCAATTATATTCTTTTAAAAAGATTGCATTTTCATTTAAAAGCTTCCGCCGCCACCTCCGTGGCTTCTTCCTGATGATGACTTGTGACTTCCCGAATTGCTCTTGGGTCTTGGAGTTTTTGTTATGTGACTGTATAAAAACAGGTCTTTTGAAACGTCAAGTCTCATACTTCCCGGCTTGATGTAGTTTGCGGCATAGTTATTTTCTACTGCTGTTTTCATTTTGGAAAGTTTGGATTTCATCAGGACAAAAGCAATAAGCAAAGGAATTGCCAATGCGCATCCGATAACTATCAGCATGAATGTAGGATCATTACGCACTTTTTCAATCTGCTTATCCGCAAAGTCGGCAAATGCATCTATAGCAAGATAATAACTCCCGTCCGAAAGGTGAGATTCTATTTTGTCTTTCAACTCCGAAATTGCATCTCCGTCAAATATATCTTCGCCTTCGCCATGGGTCGTCAGATGATATTCTCTTTCATCAATGCAAATATAGAGCAAAATACCGTTGTCATCATCTCCGTAACCATAGTGACGATAATCATATATGTCATCGGCTGCAGACTGTGCGCTGTAGCCCGACATTTCTTCTTCGATCACAACGGCAACATCAAAATCATGCTTTTGTCTTATTTTTTCAAGCTTTTGTGAAAGCTCGTTAAATTCATCTTCTTTCATGAGCCGTGCCACATCAATGATTGGCGGATTGGCAAAATCCGAAGCGAAACAAGGAAAAGCAAACGATGCGCAAATTAAAAATATACACAATAGCGAAAAAAATCTTTTCATCTTCCCACCCTCCTATCGAAGCAAAAAGTATACAGCTACAGCTGCAAAAGCATATGCAATGCCTGCAACCTTTGCAAAATACTTCCATTTTTTCTTCTTGTCAACCGGATAGTTTCCAACGACTTTTCCGGTCTGACCATTAATTGCGAACTGATAATATTTATCAAGATATTTGATATTGAGCATCCACGCAGGCAGCAGTGAATATCTTATTTTTCCGTTTGAAAAGCTTACCCTTGCGCTATCGGGAAAAACCGTAGCATAGTAATTGGTTGTATCATCAAAAACCTCGATGGTTGAGTTTTTGACTCTTTCGTTTGCACGCTGCACACTTTCCTCGGGCGATACATCGTATTTATCTGCAAGATATCCCGAAAGATATGCACCGTCAAAATCAACCGCATCATCATAGCTATAGGGTTCAAGAGCTTCCATATAGGCGTCATCTGCCTTGAGAGAAGCATCAACAGGAATGTTTGCATACCCGACAGCGCCTACTCTGATGAGTTTATAATAATCGGTTTTTGTGTAGTTGAAATTTGAATCGCTCCACGCCGTCATTCGGGTTGCGTTGTAGGTGATTGCGGCATCACAATCACAGTCAAACATCCAGTGCGGAACATATACCCCCGCCATTTCTTCAATTTTCTTGCGATTTTTAAATTCATCCGGTAAAAAAGGCGCATTTTGGAAATCTGCTTCAAATGCTTCCATGGCGGCTTTTTTGTCAATCTTAAAAGGAATTATGTAATCGGGTCTGAGAGCGCCCTCAAACTGTCCTTTGACAATTGTGGATTGTCCGCAGTATGGACAAACAGTTGCACCCAAGGTATCGTCACCGGTTATCTCGGCAGCGCATGACGGACAGGAATAATCTGCAAGTTTAATATCTGAACTGTCTTCAAAGCTTCTCGGCTCATAGTGTTCCCAGTCATATTTGGAATCACCGCCGGCTGTCTCCATTGCCTCGCTCATTTGCTGTATTGTCTCTACCGGGAATGTATTGTCGCAGGAATCACAACGAAGCATTTCTCCCACAAACACAAGCGGCGCAGTACAGCAAGGGCATTTGTAACTGTTAATTGCATCCATAAAAATTACCTCCTCACAAAATTACATTATATTTTTCAATATCAAACAATGCGTGATTCGCATTAACCTTCAAATATAGCTTAACATACTTAGAGCAAAAAAGTCAATACCGACATCTGTGTTGTGTCGAAGGGATCCTTTCGGTATTCGCCTCACGGGAAGGCACGCCCACCCTTGAGGTATTATAAAATTCAAAGCTGTATTTTGCCGTGAAAAAACCGACCTTCCAATCGTCAGATTTTCGTCTGACTTATGGTGGTCGGTTAAGCCTTAACGACCGACACTAAAGGCGGTTTTAAAATATAAATTTCGCCTCACTCGTCGTTAAAATACTCGGAAATATAACCATATTTCCTGCGTTTTTGCCTTGACTGAGACAAAATTTATTATTTTAAAACGCCAAAGGACCTCAAACGGATGAATTTTTGAGTAGCTTTTGGTGCGAAGGACGCAGGAAGGCTACTCGCCTTTCAAGGACGACAAGCCAAAAGATACCGAAAATTCACCGTTTGAGGCGTCTTCAGTGTTGGTTGTTAAGG
>JAFQBA010000061.1 GCA_017416845.1 Clostridia bacterium | reverse complement strand
TTCGGGATGTAGCGCAGCTTGGTAGCGCATCTGGTTTGGGACCAGAGGGCCGCAGGTTCGAATCCTGTCATCCCGATAAAAATTCAAATTGCCTTATGGTGATTTGGATTTTTTTCATTTAAAAGGATTCGAAGCTTGAGAAGGTGCGAAGCGTAAAAAAAGAGTCCGGTGGACTGTTTTTTAGCGGAGCAGTGCGCAGACGGGTACCGTGAGGATAGCGAAGCAAAACTCACAGTCGTCAAGCAAGTCAGATTGCGAAGCAATATGAATCCTGTCATCCCGATAAAAATCCAAATTGCCTTATGGTGATTTGGATTTTTTTCATTTAAAAGGATTCGAAGCTTGTTTCCAAATATTGTGGGTTGATATCTTTTCGGATATACGATAAGATATACCACGAGGGCTGACAGAAAAGCGTATGTTTCGACGACGTTTTATCAGCTAATAAACAATAGGAGGAAACATTAATGAATAAGTTCAGAAGACTTATATCATCTCTGGCGGCAACAGCGGTTTTTGCCGCGATGTTTACATCAGTATCATTTGCAGCCATTCCGTCAGATGCAGTGGGGACAGATATTGAAAAACATGCAACAGTTCTCGGTGCACTGGAAATTATGGTTGGCGATGCAGGTACAGGTACCTTCAGACCCGAAGACCCGATTATCAGATCAGAAGTAACCAAAGTAGGCGTAGCGCTTATGGGGTTGTCTCAGGTTGCGGATTCATCTTCTGATGTTTCTTTTTATCCCGATGTGGATGCGAGCCACTGGGCAAACGGTTTTATTAATGTAGCAACTGCGCAGAAGCTTGTAATTGGTGATGACAGCGGAACCTTCAGACCTGACGATCAGATTAAATACAGCGAGGCCGTAGCGATTCTTGTGAGAGCTCTCGGATATGAGCCTCAGGCAAGCAGCAAAGGCGGATACCCGTCAGGATATATTACAACAGCATCGTCCATTGGTCTGACCAAAGGTGTTCCCGGCGGTGCCGATAAGCTTATTTCCAGGGGGGATGTTGCAAAACTTGCCTATAATGCACTCACCATTAATCTCATGGAGCAGAGCGGATTTGGTGACAAGGTTGACTATGAAATAACCGACAAAACACTCCTTTCGGACAAACTTGATACAGAGCTTGTTACAGGCAGGGTTGAGGCAGTCGGCTCATCTTCGTTGGATGGTGATTCATCACTTTCGAAGGATGAAATACAAATAGGGGATACTGTATACAAAGCAGGAAATGCCGATGTGAGAAATATTCTGGGCTTTTCGGTGGATGCTTATGTCACCAAATCGAACTCAAAAACCCCATCCCTTCTTACACTTGTTCCTTCCGAAGGGAAAAATGATGTTCTTACCGTAAAAGCGGATAATATTGATAAAATTGAAAAAGGTTCGTCAATGGCTCTTTACTATTTTAAAGATGCCGATAATGCAGGAAAATCCGTAAAAGCAAGCATTGATGCGGATGCACATATTATATACAACGGAAAGGCTTCGGATTTTGACAAGCTTACAGCGATTTTGTCGGGTTCTGTTGTGCTTCTTGACTCGGACAGCGACAAAAAATATGATGTGGTTTTTGTCAACGAAACCGTAAACTATGTTGTGGATGAGGTTTTCCCCAACACCAATAAAATTACCGACAAATATGATCTTGGTTCTCTTGAACTCGACACCGAAGATGAAGACAAGACCGTAATAATTGAAAAGGGCAATGTAGCGGTAACGGTTGCCGATTTAAAGGAATGGGATGTTCTCACAGTGACTGTCAGTGAGGACGGTGAAATGATATACGCAAATGCCGTGCATAACCCTGTAAGCGGAAAAATAAGCGAAACTGATGCAAGTTATGTTTATATAGATGGCAAAAGGTATAAGGTGGCTTCCAACTACAGCGATACCCTTAGCCTGGGAGATGAGGGAACTTTCTATCTTGACTATGAAGGTAAAATTGCTGCTTTCGATGGTGAAAGTGCAAAGACTTCAAATTATGCATATCTTATTAAAGCAGGCATGTCGTCGGGTATGGACAAGGTTTTGAATCTTAAGGTGTTTACAAAGGAAGGTAAAATAGAGCTTCTTAAAACAGCATCTAAGGTTAGAGTGGATTCTTCATCTTCCCTTACTCCCGATGAAGTTCTCGCAAAAATCGGAAACGGCGACAGACTTATCACCTTTGAAACAAACTCAAAGGGTGAAGTGAACAAAATTAACACAAGTACTACTGCAAACGGTATAGATGAAAACGCCTTTGTCCTCAATTTGAAAGAGGATGATGTGGTTTACAGAGCTTCATCTTCAAAGCTTATGGCTTCGGATATGAGCATAACCGTTGCATCCGATACACTCATTTTTGATATTCCCGAGGGCGGAAGCGAAAGCGATTATGCCATCAGAGACAAAAGCATATTTGCCGATGGAGGACTTTACAACATTCAGGTATATGATATGACAGAAAGCTACAGAGCAGGCGTAATTATAGTTACCAATTCCGAGGCAAAAGCCGATGAATCATCACCTATAGCTGTGGTAAGTTCCGTTACAACAGTGAAAAACGATGAGGGAGACACCGTTCACAAGGTTTATGCATATTCAGAGGGTAAAGAAATCAGCATTGTTTCGGTTGACAATAAAACCTTTATGAAAGAAAACGGGTCCTTGCTTTCTGCCGGAGACATTATTCAGTACAGAACAAACAGCAACGGAAAAGCAGATGCCATGAAGGTGCTTTTTGAAATCTCAGAAAAGGACACTGAGTTTAAAAACAAACATTCTGATGATCTTACAACCGTATACGGAAAGATCACCAAGAAATTCAGTGACTCTATAAACGTTAAGGTTGCAGATTCACAGAGTGAAAACTTCGGCATTGAAGATGTAACCGTGTATGTATACAACTCTAAGCTCTCAAAAAACAAGATTTCAGTGGGAGACAGCTCCGATCTGCAATCTTATGAAAATGATGGCGGCAGAGTTTTTATAAAGATATACAAAGACAAAGTAAGCGAAATTGTTGTTGTAAAGTAAATATAACACGGCGACATGACCCTTAATATCCTGAAGGGAGTGTGAAAATCCTTGCGGATTTTTGCGCTCCCTTCGGGTTTTGAGGTGTCTGATATCCGGGGTGTATCATATTTTGGTGACAGCCACATAAAAAAATGCCCGGTGCATATAGATTAAAAAAAGGAGTAGTCTCTGAATGAAACGTTTGATTATTCAAAAATCCATAACGGCAATTACAGTTTTGATGCTGATATGCATGCAGATTAACGTTTCGAAAAATATTGCGGTAAGTACCTCCTCGGATTTGGTGAAGCTTCCCATACTTATGTATCATGGGTTTACCGAAAACGGAGCAGGTTCTGATTATGTTATAAAAACAGAGGAATTTGAGGAGGATATTATCTATCTGATAAACAACGGTTATGAATTTGTAAACACAAAGGACCTGATAGACTATTGCAGGAAGGGAATTTTGCTTCCGGAAAAATGCGTCATGATAACCTTTGATGACGGATATCTCAACAATTATACATATGCATATCCCATAATCATGAAATATGGCGTAAAGGTTGTTTTGTCTCCCATAGGATACTGGTCGGATTATCAGACGGTTCATCCGGACTCCAATCCTGCATATGCAAACCTGACATGGGAGCAGATAAAGGAAATGTCCGATTCGGGACTTGTTGAAATACAAAATCATTCTTACAATATGCATTCTCTCAGTGATGGAAGAATGGGAAGCGACAGAGCAGAAGGAGAGAGCCCGGATGAATACAGAAGACTGTTTTTTGAAGATATGAAAAATGCACATTATGCCATAGAAAATGCCACAGGTACAGAACCCGTGGCATATGCGTATCCGTTTGGAAGTATAGGTGACGAATCGAAGTCGCTTCTGAAATGTTTCGGTTATATGGTGACATTCAGCTGTTGTGAGGGATATAATTATATATCCGGTGATGACGATTGTCTTTATGGTCTGAAGCGTTTTAACCGCAGCGCTGATCGTAGTGCGCAGTCAATTCTCGGTTCAGCCGATAATTGACTTTAAAAACTCTGCAGGTGTAACACTGCAATAATGCTTGAAAACCTTTGTGAAATATGATGCGTTTTCAAATCCGCACTCATCTTGAACCTCATAAATGCGGTAGTTGCCCGAGGAAAGCAGTTTTTTGGCTTTCTCACAGCGGAGAGCATTTATGTAGTTGACGGGTGTCATGCCAACAATCTTTTTGAATTCTCTTGCAAAATGAAATTTTGAAAGTCCGGTTTGCAAGGCTATGTCATCAAGAGACAGCTTTTCGGTGAGATGAGCTTTTATGTAGAGAGTTGCAATTTTTATGCCCTCTGCACTACTCTTGCGGATATGCTTGTCAAACAGAGAATTGTTGTCGAGATAATTTCTGGAAAGATGGAGAAGAAAAGCCAAAACCGTCGATCGGATTGCTGTGATTCGAAAAGCGTTTTCGGAGCTTATTTCAGAAACTATGTCGTCATATTTTTGAATAAGAGTTTCATCATGAATACACGGTTTAAAAGCAATTTTATCGGTGTCAATACCGTTTTCCTGACAAAAGTCAGCATCGACTATCAGGCACTGATACACAATCCCAGAATTGGAGTGGACGGCGTGCATGCAATTTGAATTTGCGACAAAAATATCTCCCTCACCGACTTCAAAGGGTTCCCCGTCGCATATGACCAAGCCTTCGCCTGAGAAAAACCTGAGAAATTCCACATTGCGGTGCCAGTTTGGAATCATTTTTGAACCGGTAACTTTTATTTTGTCGTGATAAAGGTAAGGTGTTCGGGCATCGGGGAGTATGTGTGGCTCATATGTATAATTTAAAGATTTCATGAAAATCACCTCAAAATGTAAAATTGAGACAGCTAAATAGCAATATAATGCTAATTAAACGCAAAAAATATACTTGAAATTTCTTTAATAAAATTATACAATATAATAGAAGTTATTTCAAGACTGAATTTTCTTATTTACACAAGGAATGATTTAAATGTACAATGTAGTTCTTATAGGATGCGGACTCATGGGTGAAAGACATCTTCATGACATATACACCATGGATAACGTGTGCGTGTACGGAGTGTGTGATCTTGACATCGAAAAAGCCCGTCTCACAGCAAGAAAATACAATGCAAAAAGTTATTCGGATTCTTATATAGAATACATGCAGGATGAAAATACCGATATCATAATCTGTGCTACATATCCCTCGTCACATCTTACATTTTTGAAGGAGTGTGCAAAATACGGTAAGCATCTTTTGTGTGAAAAACCAATCACCGCCACAGAAGAAGAAGCACGTGAATTTGTTTCCATTGTTAAATCTTCTTCCATAAAGGTGCAGATCGGCTATATTCTCCGTTTTAACGAAAGCTACAAAAAAATTGCTCAGATGATTGCAGATGGTGCCATAGGACACCCGATTGTCCTTCGAATGAATCAGAACCATCATGTTATGGACTGGAAAAAGTACGGAGCAATTTTAAAGGATTCAACTCCCGTGGTGGATTGCGGTGTTCATTATGTGGATGTTTGCCGTTGGTTTACGGGCAGTGAAGTAAAAGAAATTGACGGCATAGCTTCGAGAATAGGTGACGAAACTCCGGAGGATTCCTTTAACTATGGTCTTATGACAATCCGCATGGAGGATGGCAGTGTTGCATATTATGAAGTAGGCTGGGCAAATACAATTTCTGCGGATAACAGGAAAGAATTTTTCGGACCCAAAGGAAGAATCACTCTCACCGAGGCAGGCAGACGTTTTACCTGTCAGGAGGAGGGCGACCTCATTGAATATTACAAATATCCCGAAAAGGAATATGTGACCATAAATTGCGACTGTCAGAGAAGACCCACCGGTGCAGAGCTTAAGCATCTCATAAAGATGATTGAAGAGGATGTGCCTGCAATTCCCGAGATAGACGATGTTTATAAAGGCTTTATGTGTGTTATGAGTGCAGACAAAAAAATGAAAGAAAAACTTTATAATAAATGAGGAGAGATTTAAATGTCAAAAAAAATTAAAGTCGGTGTTATCGGCTGTGGAAGAATTGCAAATGCGGCTCATCTTCCTTCATACAAAAATAATTCCGATGCTGAAATTGTGTATGTTTGCGACCTTATTGAAGAAAAGGCAATCAAAGCAAGCAATGAATACGGTGGAAAAGCAATTACAGACTACAAAATAATCTTAAATGATCCGGAAATTGATGCAATTTCGATTTGCACACCAAACTATTGCCATTCTCAAATAGCAATCGAAGCTCTTCGTGCAGGAAAGCATGTTCTTTGTGAAAAACCTGCCGGAAGAACCCTTGATGAAGTTGTTGAGATGCAGAAAGCTAAAAACGAAACAGGAAAAATCTTGAATATTGGTGTTGTTAACCGTTTCAATGATGCAGTTAACAAAATCAAAGAGCTTGTATCTCAGGGAGAACTGGGTAATATTCATCATGTGTACATGAGCTTCCGTGCTCATCGTTCAATTCCCGGTATCGGTGGCGATTTTACCAATAAATCAGTTGCCGGAGGTGGTGTCCTCATCGACTGGGGTGTTCACTATCTTGATCTTGTTATGTATGTATGCGGCGATCCCAAAGCAAAAACCGTAAGCAGTGAAATGTTTAATGTTCTCGGAAAAAATATTAATGATTATGTATACACAGGCATGTGGGCAGAAGACACGGCAAAATTTGGTGCTGATGGAGTTTGCGATGTTGAAGAAAGCATCACCGGTCTCATCAGAACCGACGGTCCTGTTATTTCTTTCAATGGTGCTTGGGCTCAGAACATTGGCGAAGAAGATACCTTCATCGACTTTATGGGTGACAAAGCCGGCATCAGACTTAAATACGGCGGAAACTTCACTCTCTATTCAACTAAAAACAACATGCTTACCAAAACAACCTTTGATTATAAGACAAATGTTATGTTCCAGAACGAAATTGATGCATATGTGAAGGCTGTTCAGGAAAACAATGACAAGCTTCCTTCAAGTGTTAATGTTAACATTCTCACTCAGGAAATTATGGAGGCTATTTACAAATCTGCTGAAGAACACAGAGAAGTTACTCTTTGATTGGAGGAATAAACAGTGTATAAATTTCCTATAGGCGTTATTCTTGAATCCTTCAAGCTTTCAAGAAGCGAAGCCATCAAAAAAGCGGCGGAGCTGGGGGCAAAAGGCATTCAAATGTATGCAACAAATGGCGAAAACGCACCCGAAAATCTCTCGGGCAGCGCCAGACGAGCTCTTCTTGATGAAGTAAAATCAAACGGTCTGGTTTTTTCTGCGCTTTGCGGTGACCTCGGCATGGGCTTTGGTCACAAAGAAAAAAATGCCGAGCTTATTGAAAAGTCAAAGAGAATTGTTGACCTTGCAAAAGATCTTGAAACAGACATTGTCACCACTCACATTGGCGTTGTTCCCTCCGATCCCAATCATGACCGCTACAAAATCATGCAGGAGGCTTGTTTTGAACTGGCTAACTATGCCGACAGCATGAATGCTCATTTTGCCATTGAAACAGGCCCCGAAACAGCACTTGTTTTGAAAGGATTTCTTGATTCCCTGGGTTCAACCGGTGTTGCGGTTAACCTTGACCCTGCAAACTTTAAAATGGTAACAGGTGATGACCCGGTTAAAGCGGTTCACACTCTCAAAAAATATATTGTTCACACTCATGCCAAAGACGGCATTAAGCTCAATGACGGAAATCCTGAATATATCTATCAGGTTGTACACCCTGTTCCCGAGGGCTTTGGTGACATAAAATATTTTGAGGAAGTTCCTCTCGGAACGGGAAGTGTTGATTTCCCCAATTATCTTAAAGCACTTGAAGAAATCGGCTATAAGGGCTTTTTGACAATAGAAAGAGAAGTAGGCGACAATCCTGCAGCAGACATTAAAACTGCATTTGATTTTCTTGAAAAGACAATTTGTGAAAATTAAATATAATTGGTATTTCCTACCTACAGTAAAAAAGCTTTCCGGAGTGTACCGGAAAGCTTTTTTGATGTATAGGGAACTTCGTTTCTGATTGTATTGCCCTGTAACTTTTTATGAAAAGCTAAACTTTTCTTAAATGCATATAGCCTAAGAATTAGTTACATTCAGCCACGAGGGGACCTTCAAGCTCTTTAAGATAGAAGAGTTTGCCGGGGAGTGTGGGAATAAAGCTGGATGTTACCCATTTGTCGGGACCATAGCGGAGAGTCATCCAGAAGCTCATGCCCTGCCACTGCATGCCGCGGCCAAAAGTACCGTCACAACCACCGATGATGAAATCAGCCTGGAACATGAGTCCGGGTCCAACGGTGTTAGCTCTGCAAGGAACGAGAGTTGTTCTTGATTTGAAGCTTGTGATAGCATTCTGTTCAATTGTGAGGGGATGGAGTTTAGCACCGATGCGGTGTGTCTGGCTCATCCATTCTTCAACAGTGTCAAATTCGCCGCCGAACTGGGGTTCCCAGAAAGCGATGTGGCACATTCTGCCGATACCGAACACAAGACCGAGTTTTGCACCTTCAGCTTTGAGTTTGGCAATTTTTTCAGCATATGTGGGAAGGTTTTCTTTGGAAGCAAAGTTTCTCTGATTTTCGGGAACTGTGAGTTCACCAAGAGGATTAAAGAGAGCCTGCTTCATGGCATTCTGGAATGCGGAAGGATCATCTGCTGCAAGAGTGTTACCTTCAGCATCTGCCCATTCATCCATGTTGAATGTGTACACGTGGTCACATTTTATATTCCAAGCTTTGAGGAAGTAAACAGCCCATTTGTACATACCCATGGGGCCAACGGGGAGAATAAGAGCGAGTTTTTCGCCTCTGTCTTTTGCATTTTTGATCTGGAGAGCGATTTCGTGACCCATGTAGGTGTCGAATTCGCCGAGAGTTTCACATCTTACGGGTGTGAAATCTTTGTGCCAGAAATCCTGTCTGTCTTCAACTTTGTTTGCGGGATCACAGCATTTGTCAATTTTTTCCATGTCCCAGCCTGCGGGATAAAATCCGTCAAGCATTGAACCTTTAACGGTATCGATAAAATTCATTTTTGTTTCCTCCTTGATATTTAAATTTTAATAATTTTCAAATTTTGAAAGCAAGAATTACGGGAGAAGTCTCTTTGCCTGAACCTTGGGATATACCAGACATTCACTGAATGCTTCGGCATATGCACAGTTAGACTGGAAGCCTCTGTATTTTGCACAGGTCTTAACGAAATCAGCAAAGTCGATATGGTCGTGGTCTCTCATCCATTTGAGCTGACTTTCGTGACATTCGAGCATTTCGAGCTTAAGGTCGATTTCTTCGGTAACATCAACAAAGTGAGTGGGTTCAAAACCGAGACCTGCAAGGTTGTCCATATAGTAGATGGGAGTAACCTTTGAAACTTTGTCTACCTTTGTTTTATAGTGAGGTACACTTGCGGCAAAAGAAGCATCAAACACAAGCCTTGCCACAGCCACGTGGTCGGGCATGTAGTCGGAAGGTGCGTGAGTGATGATGAAGTCGGGATCGGCTTCTCTGATGATATCAACAAGGATATCTCTCTGTTCTTTACTGCCTTCATAAACCATGCAGTCGCCAATGTCGCATGTTACAACCTTGATTCCTGCAAGACTTCCTGCCTTTTTGGCTTCGCCGATTCTGATTTCGCGGAGCTCGTCGGGCTGAATTATTGCATGACCGAGGTTGCCGTTTGCAACGTGGCACACTGTAACGTTGTCGCCGCGCTTAACACATTTTGCAAGTGTTCCGGCGCAGTTGATTTCCATGTCATCGGGATGACATCCTATTGCAAGAACATTCATTACAAATAATCCCCTTTCTATTGACTAAAACTTAATTATATGGTATCATTACAAGCAAAGATTTTCAATACAATAATATACTTTATTTTTATACTTTTGTAAACAAAGGGGTATTGCATGAACAGCAACTACATTAAGCAAAAAATAGACTGCATAATAAATGTAAGCAGCATTGTTACAATTCATTATTTTGAGTTTGACCGCAACTTCAAGTCTGCAGGCGAAAGGCACGATTTTTGGGAGATTGTGTATGTGGACAGGGGAGAGGCAGTGATTACTGCAAAAAATCACGATGTGACACTTCGTCAGGGTGAAGCATATTTTCACAAGCCCAATGAGTTTCATGCCCTTGGCACAAACGGCAAGGTGGCACCCAATGTTTTCATCATAACCTTTGTATGCAAGTCGCCCGATATGGATTTTTTTAAAAACAAGCATCTTGTTATTCCCACACCGCTGAGAAATCACATTTCCTCAATTGTGTCGGAAGCCGAGAATGCTTATTTTCTGGAAAAAAATAATCCAAATCTCACCGAGCTCAAACAAAAACCAAATGCACCCTCCGGCGGTGAACAGCTCATAAAGCTCAATTTGGAAATGCTTCTTATCCGTCTTTTGCGTTTTGACAAAAACGCAAAACAAACCACTCCGCGTCGGGAATTTACCGATTCCATTACATCGGCGGTAGCTTCGCTTTTGCACAATAATATTTACGGTAAAATCACAGTTGACGATATATGCAGAAAAATGAATTTTTCACGAACATATGTTTCGGCAAAATTTAAAGAAAACAGCTCCATGACAATAAATGAATATATGACAAAGCTTAAAATTGATGAAGCAAAAATTCTGATCCGTCAGGAGCAACACAGCATATCCGAAATATCCGAAATGCTGTGTTTTGATAATCCTCACTATTTTTCAAGGGTATTTAAAAAGGTAACCAATATGTCACCAAAGGAATATAAGGATTCGGTTAAGATATAATCGGAATGTTAACAAGAAAAGCGGCTTCGCCGCACTGCTGTGCGAGATTACCGCTTTTCTTATACAGTAAAAAAGGGAGCGTAAATTAATTCAGCAAATTAATTTACGCTCCCTTTTGGGGAATAGGAAAAAAGATTCAGAATTGTCAAATCGAACTCAAAGCAGGGCAGAGCCTTGCTTTGAGTGGTAACCCGAAGCTGTACAAAGGTACTGCGAGTGGTGAGATTTGGCAAGAGCAAAAAGGCATATAATTGAAGAAAAACATCTTGAAACAGATGTTTTTCAACATTTGTATTAATTTCAAATGATTTATAGGCTAATTAATACTCTGTATTGCTTATTATTTCTGCCTTTTTGCGGTCTGGAGTTTTTTTACATTCCCTTTTGGTATGATTTCAGCTTATCTTATTTAAAAAGTGTATTGTAAAACTCTATAATTTCTGCATTTTCTGTAACAGTTGCAGCTTCTTTCAAAGCTTCTGTTTCTGCATTTATGATTTCAGAAACTTCAAGGTCACGGCACTGATTGAGAGCTGCAGGAATTGCAGTTGTGTCTGTTTCAAGTCTCTTTATGATGTGGTAGCCGTATGAGGTTTCAATGATTGCACTTGTTTTGCCGGGTTCGAGGGCAAATGCTGCGCTTTCAAACGCAGGATCCATTTCGTTTGCGGCAAAGGTGTATCCGTTGGGGTTGGTTTCAACACCGGGATCCTCACCCTTTTCGTTCATGATGGTGTCAAAATCTGCACCGTTGTCAAGCTCTGCTTTGATTTCATCAATCATAGCTTTTGCATCAGCCTTGGTGTGAGTTCCTTCAGCTGCAGCGGAGTCTGCTGATGCTTCCTCCGAGAACATAATGAGGATGTGTTTTGCTGTAACATATTTGTCAGCTACGAGAGTTGCATAGTAGTAGTTACCCATGTACTGCTCTGTGAAAATCTGTTCAACAGTTTCTGCGTTTGTACCGGATGCTGTGAGATAATCAGCATAGGAAATACCCTGACCCATGATGTTGTTCATGTATGAGGTAACCTGTTCGGAGATTGCATTGCGGTCTGCATCTGTGAGAGTAACACCTGCTTCAACTGCTTTGGTGTATGCTGTCTTGATTTCAATAATGCTTTCGATTGCAGCATTCTTTACTGCTTCTTTGTCAACATTGATTTCGGGTTCTGCAGAACTGTCTGCAGAGCTGTCTGCAGAGCTGTTTGCCGCAGCTTCAGCTTCTGCCTGGCTTGCAAGCTCGCTGTATGCTGCCGAAAATTCTGATGAATAGAAAAATCCGTAATATGCACCGCTTACTGTGATATCATCATTGATGGTTATTGCGGTTGCAGCCATATTTTCCTTGAGTTGTGCCGTAAGTTTTTTTGCTTCTCTGATTTGCTTAACTTCTTCAGCATCTCTGAGCAGTCTGAAATCATCTTTACATGCAGCAAATGAAGAAGAAATAACAGCAACAGATAAAAGTGTTGCAAATATTCTTGCTATTTTTTTCATTATTGGATTCACGCCTTCCTTTAGTATTGAGTATGTCCGAAATGAACATATCACATTTATGCATATAATCTAATATATCACAAATTACGCATAAACACAAGACTTTTTTTTGAAAATCTTTAAAAAATGAGATTTTTCAGAATTTCGTCATATTGGGGATGAGATTTTGCAAATATGATAACCTTTCCCTTGTCCGACACAAAGCAATGCTCCGAATTGCCGGTTGCTACGCATTTTCCGTTTTCGATGTTTGTCATTTCATATTCAAAAACAAGCTTTACACCGCTGTATTCTTTGATACTTACATCAATTCTGATGTCATCATCATATCCGCACGGTGTTTTGTAGCGGCAACTGACCGATACAACCGGAGAAATTACACCATTTTCTTCAAGAGTTTTGTAGGTGAGACCGTTTTCTCGCAAAAACTCAAGTCTTGCCTCCTCCATCCAGCGGATGTAGTGTGAATGGTGCACAATACCCATTTTGTCGGTTTCATAATATTTTACCTTGTGAAAACAGCTTACTTTTTTCATTATATAACCTTCAATCAACAGCAATAATCTGCCGGATTTTTCCATTTTATAACAATGGGTTCACTGCTTGAAAACTTCACTGCAAAACGGCTTCCCGGTTCTACGCCTTTAATTTTGAGAGATGCGCGGTTAAAGAAGAGTGCATCTCCGTCGGCATCCTTGGGATCGAGAATGTTTTTGTGGCTCACGCATCCGCCGGGAACATCAATTTTGATTTTTGCAACATTCTTTTTGCCGTCTTCAAAAATAAGATTTGCAAAAACTGCGGCACCTCTTGTTGAATTGATAAATGTGAAGGTACAGTCCTCGGTTGTAACCCCTTCAAAGAGCCAGGTTTTAAGTCCGAGAGCTTTTCTGTGGTATTCCATTTTATCCAGAAGCATTTTCTTTGCGTTAGCGCATGGCTTGTGGGGGAGCTTTAATGTTACTGAGCCTATGCTTCCTGTGTAGATTTCTTCAACATTCATATTATACATAAGGTGATAGTTGAAGTCATAGTAATAGTCGATTGTGCGGAAACAGTCCACATCTTCAACAGGAGCAAACACGGTTACCGGGTCAATGAGGTCAAATTCTTCAATTCTTCCGCCGTTAAATCCATGGTGAGGAATCTGGAAAATGTCGGCTTTGAGGTATTCACCCCAACGCGGGGCAAGCTTTGTCTCAACAAAGTTTGAGTCACCTGTCCAAAGAATCACCTGACCGTCAATTGTCATTTTGAAAACAAGTGAGGTTTTATTGAAGCAAATAAGAGGCTGAGTCATTGTATCATCGGGTGACGCAAGAACCTCCATGTGAGCATTTGCAATGTCAAAAACCTGACCGGTGTGAATTCTGTATACGGGAGTTCCCTGAGCTTCAACCGCTTTGTAGAAACGGGGAAGATGTTCGATTTCGTCATCGGTTTTAAGAGCCGGAATTGCTTCGAGCTCGCTTTCTTTTGCATCGGGGAAATTGTACATGAGGCACTCAACAGTCACATCATCTGCATATTTTCTGATGAACTCAAAATAGCATCTGTAGTGGTCAAGATGGGGATGGGTCATAATCCATGCCGCAATAACGGGTTTGCCATCGGTTGTCTGGTCGGACAGACATTTCATAAGTTTGTCGGCATCGGGTTCAAATTCCCAGCCGCCGTCAAACACGATGAAACGGTTGTCACAAAGTCTTATAACATAAGAAAGACCAAAGTCCTCGAGGTCAATTTGCGTAACAGTGCTTTGCACCTTCGGCATACCACCGTTATCTTTAAAATCTAACCAATTTGAGTTTGGTTCTTCAACAATACGCATTTCCCTTACACCGGGGTAATATGCGGCAAAAACAAGGTCGTTCCCGCTTTTTAAAGTATAGAAGCTGTTTGAAGCGAGCTTATAGGCTTTAACAACTTCAAAGCCTGCGTTTTTAAGCTCTGACACATAGCTTTCAAATTCACAGCCATAAACCTTTTCGTAGTTATGTACATACACTCCCTGACCCTCGTGGGATTTGTATATGATGTTGCCAAATTTGATTTCGGGAATATTCATTATATATCACCTTCGTTTATAATATTTGTTTTGAAGATTATACCACTGATGGATAAATAAGTCAATAATCAGTTGTTTTTGAGAACTTCACTCTCATATCCTCAGCCTTAATAACATTGACAAATAATCGGCTTTATGCTAAAATAAAATTGCTACAACTTTTTTACTTTTTAAACAACTTAATAAAATCTTTTACAGGGGGTACGCTATTTGTAAAAAGCGTACGCTCTTGTCTTCATATACCCTTGTGAAAGATTAAGTTGTGTATGAGTAAAAAGTGTGTAGCAACCTTTAGAGACGGAGTATGTACGTTTTTTGTGCGTAGTCATGCTCTCTGAGGGCAGGCTACGCATTTTTTGGTTATGGGAGGTTTTTATGAATTGTTTTACAAAAGAAAAAATAGTTGAAATTGCTGATCGTATTACCGAAATAGAATTATTACTTGAAAAAATAGATGTACTTACGGATGATATTTATTTATCGTTTTTTGATCGGTTTGAAGTAAATAGGAATGCACTTTTTACAGATAATGAAATAAATTCTGCAAGAATAAAAGCTGACATAGTAAGGAAATTTGTTGTTCCGGCTCTCGAAAAGACAAAAGAGCTCAGAGAATTGATTTAATGATTATTAAGAGGTATTTCCAATATGGATGTCAAAAAATATGGGATGTAAAAAAATTACACGATTTTTCTACATCCCAAGTGTCTCCTTGTGATTGGATGAAACAAGGCTAATGGTATATCAGATAAAACTCTTGCGGCACAACAGTTTGAGCAATGTTGGCCGTACAGTCGTGTTGAGTTCAAATTGGAGTTTGTCGGGGAGATGGAATTAGGCTGAAGCGTTGCCCTCCTTGCCTAAAGGAGGGGGGACCGCGTG
Organism: Clostridia bacterium; assembly: GCA_017416845.1. GTDB lineage: Bacteria > Bacillota > Clostridia > UMGS1810 > UMGS1810 > RGIG1828. Next base: position 21,088 of record JAFQBA010000061.1, on the reverse strand, counting down.
AGCGGTGGAGGGATTGTAACAAACTGCCTCAATTGCAGTATTTGTGCTTGCTTAGGATATTTATCATTTAACAATCCCTCAGTCACTTCGTGACAGCTCCCTTTACACAAGGGAGCCTTTCGCCCTTGCGTTAAACAGAGCGACAAACTCCAATTTGTGTATTTGTCATTAAACTGACGGTGAGGGCAGGATACACATTTTGGGGTTAAGGGTTTTTATGAACTGCTTTATAAAATAGAATATCAATCCGAATAAACAGCTTTAACTGCTCCCGTTATCACAATGGGTTCGTCACTTCTGAAGCGAACGGCAAAGCTTTCTGCATCGGGCATACCAAGAGCTTTAAGAGACTGACGGTTAAAAAATAGCGCGTTGCCGTCAGAATCTTCGGGATTCAAGATGTTTTTTACGCATCTTCCGCCGGGAACACTAAGCTTTATGCTCTTTATGGTTTTGTTCGGTGCTTCGAAGAGAAGATCTGCATACACGTCACAAGTACGTGCGGCATTGATGAATGTGAATGTGCAGCTATCCTTTGTAACAGGGTCAAAGAACCAGGTTTTTGCACCAAGAGTACGTCGGTTTTTTTCAATGGTTTCGTAGAGGAACTGCTTTGCATTGGGAGCAGGGAAGTATGGCAGTTCAATGGTGACGTTGCCGTGACTTCCGGTGATTACCTCCTGAACATCGAGCTTGTAGAAAAGCTCAAGGTTGGTGTCGAAATAATAATCAATATATTGATAGGCATTTGCTTCCTCAACAGGGAGCAGACAAACCTTTGGATTTGCCAGACGGTGAGCTTTAATGTCTCCGCCCTGGAATCCGTGGTGAGTAATCTGGAAAATGTCGGATTTCAAATACTCACCCCAACGCTCGGCAATCTTTGCATGCACAAGATGGGTATCGGCATTCCACATGGTTACCTGACCTTCAAATGTCATTTTGAAAACAACGGAAATAACATTGAATCCGCCAAAGTTTGCAAAGGGTTTAAAAAATGCATCATCGGGAGATGAAAGAACTTCAAACCTGACATCGCAGAAGTTATACACCTGACCCGTGTGCAGACGGTAAACAGGAATAGCAAGAGATGTGATAAGATCGTCAAACTTTGGAAGGAGTTTGATTTCTTTGTCATATACCGGGTTTGTTTCTTCGCACACAAGCTCTTCTTCGCTTGCTTCGGGAAAGTTGTATAGAAATTTTTCAATGACAACCTCGCCCTTATATTTTTCATGGAAGGGATAAAAAGCTCTGTAGTGATCGCAGTGAGGATGAGTCATAATCCATGCGGCAATAATAGGCTTTTCGTGAATAGTCTGTTCTCTTAAAACCGTAATAAGCTTGTCCGCTTCGGGCTCCCATTCTCTGCCGCCGTCGATAATGATAAATCTGCCGTCACAAAGTCTCAAAACATATGACATTCCAAAGTCTTCAAGGTCAATTTGTGTGCAAAGCATTTTAACTTTTCTTCTGCCGCCGATGTCTTTGAATGAGAAAAAGCCGGAGTTTGGCTCTGTTACAATGCGCATTTCTTCTGTGCCGGGGTAGTATGCGGTAAAAACTGCATCATTGCCTTTTTTGAATGTGCAAAAGCTGTTTGCGCCGAGGGTATGCTCCTCATAGAGTCGGTATCCGAGAGCTTCGAAGCCCTGTATATAATTTTCAAACTCCTTTGTTGAAACATTTCCATAGTTCAGCACATAGACGCCTTTTCCTTCGTGTTCATTGTAAATTAAATTACCAAAGTTGATTTCGGGTATATTCATGACATCACCTTCACTGATTTTTTCTTGATTATATCACCTTATGGGCGCATAAGTCAATGTATTTGTTAATTTGCTTTATTTAACTTTCTGTAATCCGAAGGAGACATTTTTTCTGCTTCCATGAACATTTTTGAAAAATAGCTTGAGCTTGCAAAGCCGCATTTGTGAGCAATATCTGAGAGAGAATTCGTTGTTTGCACAAGCATTCTCTTTGCCTGAGAAAGTTTTAATTCGTTTCGGTATGCCGTCACTGTTGTGCCGGTTATTTTTTTGAACTGATGAAGCATATAGTGATAGCTCACACCGATTTTTTTGGCAATGTCTTTAACCGTGATATCTTCATTGGGGTATTTTAGCAAAAATTCCTTGACTCTGTTTACCAAAGGGGGTGCATCCACACATTCATCGGAAACCGAACGAACAAGGGAAATGATTTGTGTGAGAATTTCAAGGTTGCTTTCGGATTTATTGATGCTGTCGATGAGAGTGTCAAGCTTTTCGCTGTCGAGCTTTTGAAGATTAACACAGTTTGTGGGATAATATTCAAAAAGCTTGCCGAGAATATTGTCTTTATTATTTTTCAAAAGCACTTCTGCAAGCTCTTCATAGGAATATCTGTCGGGTTCGCCGTAGGGGTTTTCTTCCTCGTGGGCATATTTTCCGAGTTTTGAAACAATCCGGCGCAGATAGCTTTTCTCGTTGGAGATTTTTCCGTCCATAATTTCGTTTTCGGTAAATCTTGCAATTAGGATTTCTCTTGCTTTTGAATAGGTTGTTTCAAGAGATGAGCCGCCGCGCTCTCTGTCGTAGGTCACATAGATAAATCCGTCATCTGCTTCGGTGCAATCAGGATATGAAACCCATTCACGGTCGTCGAGCATGAGGGAATATTTCCATGTTTTGCCCTCATCGTCGGAGAGCATTGCCGCAAGGTTTGTTCTCTTTTTAGTATCTTTGTGATTAATCATCAGGAGTCTTCCCGATTTAAGTCTTGTTATCTGAAATCTTGACTCTGCTCCGCCAAATCCGGAATCCTCGCCCTTTGTCCAGGTTTTGCCCCTGTCATATGAATAGGACACACCAACTCCGTAGCTTGTGCGGACATAGGTTGCAAGGCGGCCGTCACTAAGCTCAAGAATAACATGTTCGTCAAAATCACGTTTGTCAACATCTGCTCCGCCCAGGCGTTCAAAGGTTTTTCCGTTATCGGTAGTTTTATAGGAATAGGCACCGGGGATTTTGGTGTCATCATCAATTGGGGGAAACTGATAGACTCCGCGCATGTTTCTTTTCCAGATTGCAATGGGGAAGAGCCACTCTCCGGTTGAGAGCACGGTGGGCTTGTTCATCATGATGTCTTCACCAACAGGAAAAGGATTTGACCAAATAAGCTCATCTGCATCGGGCTGTGCACAGATTGAAGCATAGAGATAGTCATCGGGCATTATTGACCATGTGAACCACAGCCTGCCAAGTGGGTCAATCCAAAGACACGGGTCAAAACAGCGATGGTCTTCGTAATATGATGCACACACCGGCTCCGAAAAAGTTTTTCCGCCGTCATCCGACACAAGAACGAGGCAGTAATTACCGATTCTTTCTCCCACACTGCCCGAGTAGAATGTTACGAAAATTCTTCCGCCTTTTGTTACTTCAATGCTTGGAATGCCTTGCCACAATCTGTTTTCCGGGGCATATTGTTTGAGAATTTCTTTGTCTGTAATAATCAACTTGGTCACCAACCTTTGGCTAATTTTGATTTTATTTTAGCTCATATGCTTTTTTGCAGATATAACAAAATTGCTTTTTGTCTTAAAGTTCATATCTGTCATACAATTCTTGCGCATATTCTCCGGGTGTTTTTTTCATTTTTCGTTTGAACACGAAACTAAAAAGCATCTGACAATCAAACAGTGGTCAGATACTTTTTTTGATACTTAATTATTCAAATCGCTCAAATATTTTTTCGGTGTGATTCCGTAATATTTTTTAAAAAGTGACTGGTAATATTTGTAATTTGGAAAACCGCTTTCATATGCGGCATCCTCGGGAGATTTTCCCGAGAGTATGAGTTCAATTGAATTTTGAAATTTAAATCTTTTTAAAAGCTCATTCACACTGCAGTCAAGCTTTTGTCTGAAGGTTGTGCAAAGGTGGGAGGTATTCACATTGCAATAGCGGGCAATTTCGGAAATTGAACGGATTGTTCTGAAATTTTCCGACATATACTCCGTGGCAGTGTTAATTATTGATGGAGAATGCATGGGAGCGGAGGTTTTGATTGTGTCATGAATAGTGTGGAGAGTTTGAATGACATACGAATACAAAAGTAAATCGCTCTCATTTTGATTTCTTTCAATAAGCTTAAAGCGGTCTATGATTTTTTCGATGTCTGAAATATTGTGTATTCCGTAGGATTTTTGTTTGCTGTTATAAAACAGATCATACAAAAAATGTTTTCCTTTGAGTGATTTGATGTATGCCGAGGAAATGTCCATTCCAAAATATTCAATTACTCCGTCATTAAATGTGTATGTGCGGTGAGGGGTTTCTTCACTGAGGAAAAACACATTTCCGTTTGTGGCGTGAACCGTAGCTTTGTCCACAATCATATTCATGTGACCGCGAATAAAAAAGAAAAGAGTGCAATAGTTGTTTTGCCGTTGTTTTATGTTTGTGAGCGACGGCAGTGTGGTGTGCGAGGCGCCCTTTCGGTGAAAAATTGCAATGCATTCGTCGGGCATATCAATAAAGGGATAAATTATTTTTCGCATAATTCTCCCTTTTTGGGTTCTCGGATCATCCTTGCCGTATTGCTCAATAGGATTCATTTTTTCGTTTTTAACCGGTGTATCGTTCACAATTCTCACCCCATTTTGCAAATACTGTAACGATTATATACCATCGGTCATATGAAGTCAATGTTTTTGGAGTATTTTGTTCATAAAAACAAAATAAATACCAAAAAAACACACTTTACTTTTATTTTTAATTATAATATAATTTCAGTATGTAATAAGGGGCTTTGAGGTCAAATAAGACATCATGGTTCATAAATTCAAAATTTTTCCCAAAAAACATTGATTGCAGTTATATGCAATTATGCTATAATATAGGTAGTTAAAAGTATATTCAATGATAATTAAGAGAGGATGATATGCATGAAAAAGCTATGCGCTTATGCTTTGAGCATACTGGTTTTGTGTTCGTCTTTCCCGGGCTTTGCAAATGCTGTGCAGGGCTCGGAAACAGATGAGGCGATTTTCAATGTGAAATCAATCGGACTTATGCAAGGATATGAAAACGGAGAGTTTCATGCCGAAAAGGAAATCAGCAGGGCAGAGTTTGCGACAGTTGCCACAAGACTTTGCGGTGTTCTTTCAAATCCCGGTCTGTCTGAAACTCCTTTTAGCGATGTTTCGTCCGATATGTGGGCATCGGGTTATATAAGCTATTCTCATTCTCTCGGTCTCATAAACGGGTTTGAAGATCAGACCTTCAAGCCAAATGACATGCTTACTCATGCTCAGGCACTAAAAATTATTGTCTGTGCTCTTGGGTACGGCATGATGGCAGAGGAATACGGCGGTTATCCTAACGGATATTTTGTTGTTGCTTCAAATCTTGGAGTTACCAAAGGCGTGTATGCCGATATAAATGCCAATGTCACAAGAGGCGATGTTGCCGTGTATCTTGACAACGCCCTCGATGTTCATCCTCTTGAAAAAGTTTACACAAGCAAAGGCGATTCCTATGAGGTGAGCAGTGAAACCTTGTATGAAAAGCTCTCGGATAATGGGGAAACAACAGTTGAAGAAGGCGTTGTCACCGACAACGGAATTACATCTCTCACAGGGGAAAGCAAGCTTGAAGCGGGGCAGATTGAGGTTAATGGCAAGGTTTATAACGCACAATCAGCCAATTGGAGAGACTATCTTGGTCAAAGTGTCAGATTAAGTATCACAAATATTCACAAAAAAATTCCTACGGTAAAGGCTATCAGCGTGATGGCAGATGTCAATAACGTGCTTACAATCAAAGCCGATGAAGCAGAGAACATCAAAAAAAGCGGCATTACATATTATGTGAGTGAAGATAAGACAAAAACAATATCCTTTGAAAGTACCGACAACTTCATATATAACGGTAAAGCCGTTAAAAAATCAGAGCTTACCGACAGCTTTCTTAATATATGTAACGGTGATTACATCTTCGTTGATGCAGACGATGACCGTAAATATGAAACCCTATTTATAAATGAATATGAAAGCTTTGCAATTGAAAGAGTGTATGCACCCGGCAAAACGGTATATTTTAAAAATAACGAGCTCTACAACGGAAGAAGCGGTTTTAAGTTTTTGTCAGATGACGAGGATGCCTTCATCAGCCTCTCAAATGCCGACGGCACTCCCGCTGCCTTCGATGACATAAAGCCCGGATGCGTGCTCACTCTCAGCGCAAGTCTTGACGGCAAGGTTTGCAGTGCGGTTATTTCAAATGAAGTTGTCTCCGGGAAAGTTAGCGAACTTTATTCTTCAGATAATGGGATTTCCGTTGACGGCAAGCGTTACCGCATTGCAGTTTCAAAGTCAAATGTTCCAAAGCTGGAGGTTGCTCTTGGTGACGAGGCAAACTTTGTTCTCGACTTCAAAGGAGACATTGTTTCAACCGACGGACAAAAGCTCTCCGGTGAAAAATATGCCTATGTAACAAATGCAAAGCAGGCATCTTTTTCGGGAAATGCAAAAATTCAGATTGCATCATACGGAAGCTATGAAAGAATTGTAAAAAAAGAAGACAACACCGAAGAAGTTTACTATGAATATCGAAACGGCGACCTTAAAGTCCTGGAGCTTTCTCCAAAATCCAAGGTGAACGGTATTAGCGGTTTTAATGTGGCAGACCTTAAAGACCACATCATAGGCTACACAGTCGATTCGGAGGGCAAGGTGAAAAACATAACCGTCTATGGCAACAGCTACGACAAATACACTCTTAACTTTAATTCGGACATTGTTTCTTTTGGCGGTTACACCAATGCCGAAAACTTCTTCATTGGCGAAAGCACTAATGTAATTTGTGTTCCGCTTCATGCCGATTCGGAGGATGACTATTATGAGGTTGTAAAACTCACCGACGGCTCCGACTATTCGGTGTATCCCGTAAACATCGATCTCGATTCACAGATTGCCGAGGCAGTTATGATTGTGGCAAACATGGATGCCGATGTTCAAAAGCCCATCGATGATGATGCAAAATTTTCAATTGTGGGCGAGGTATCTGCGGTTATTGATGAAGAAGGTGGGGAGTGCGTTAAAATTAAACTTCTCACCGGTGATGAGGTCAGTGGGGAAATCTGCAAAGAAACATCCGATTCATTTAACATTGCCAAAAACTTAAGAAAAGGCGACATAATAAAATATTCCCTTGAAAACGACGGAAGCATTGACAAAATTGAAAAACGTGCCACCGTTTCGGGACTTAAAAAATATTATAACATCAATAAAAACAGCCCCGTTGAGGAAATATACGGAATGGCAAAATCCGTAAAATTAAACAGACTTTCACCTCTTAAAAACGAAGTTGTTGATGAAGTTGAAATCATGCTCGGCTCCGATGAGTCTGCACCGTATTTCAAATATGAAATTCTCAAAAAAGACGGTCCTGAGGTTTATCTTTATGAACGAAGCCGTGGCAACATCTACACCGCAACGGGCGATGACATTGAATCATATCTTGAAGCGGGAGAGGACGCCTGCGATATATTTATGCTCATTAATTCCAACAATCCCGAGGTTGTTGTGATTATAAAAGATTAAAAGGAGAGATGAAAATGAAAAGTTTAGTTAAAAAAATAACTGTTGCATTAACCTTTTTTGCAATGCTTGCATCAAATGTATATGCCTCCGAAATTATCGACACTTTGTATCCTCAGGATGAAGTGGTTTACACCGCAGATTTTACCGACAGTGAAATCGATGCCAACATTGTGGTTGCAGATAACATCGGCAATCAGCTTGTTGGTGATGTTGAAACCGACATATTTGATGCATACGAAGATAATGGTGAATTTGTTATGGATTGCATAGACTATGTTCAGTCAACAGGTTCATATGCAACTATTAGTTTTTTTGCTACCAAGGATCATACACCATACAAAATTCCCGATGGCAAAAATCTTGTTATTTCTTTTGACATAACAAGACATACATCCGGTTCAAGACAGTTTATGCTTGGTTACAATGGTCACAATGGTTCCAAAACCCGCTCCGGTCCGTATTTCAAATGGATTAATAACGAAGATTTCTCGGGTAAAGACGGTTCATCCGGCGATTTTACCGTTGCAAATAACGGTCTTACTCTTCAGACTGATGCCGACATCGACAACTGGCACGAGCTTGTCTGGGTAATTGATTCATCATATGTTGCAGATTTGTTTATTGACGGTAATCTCATGCGCTCCGGTATCACAATGAGAGAATCAGGATCAACAATGATTAATAACTTCTTTATCTCGTTTGAGTCCTACAGAAACCGCGGTCAGGTGGTAAAACTCAAAAACTTCAAGATGTACACCGCAACAGAATCTGCTCTCGGAAACGATGTTATCACTCTTGATGTCACAGACCTCACCTCCGAAGCACCCGATGCAAACGGAGATTATATCCTTGAAAACAGCCTCACTCTTCCCAAAACAGGTGAAAACGGCTCTGCTATCACATGGAAATCCTCTGACGAAAAGCTCATTGAAACAAACGGCACAATTCACAGAGTTTCGGGCTATGCTATGTCTGATGAGGTAACACTCACAGCTACCCTGACAAACGGTGTGGAAACCGCCGAAAAAAGCTTCACATTCTATGTTAAGAGAAAAGATGCCCCCGAAAATGCCGATATGGACGGAGACTACATAATCTATGACGATTTTTCAAATTCAAATCTCCTCTATTCCAACCCCGGTTCAAACGGAAAATATTATTTTGAAAATGAAAAGCTGGTTGTGGAAAACACATCGGGTAAGGAATGGGCAGAGTATCTGACATTTAACAAAAATAAATCAAGCCTTTCCAAGGGTACATATGTTCTTGAATATGACCTCACAAAATCCCAAAAGGCAATGCGTTCAAGATATGACATCATAGGTCAGTTCTACGGTACCGATCTTACAAGCACAAGAATGTTTGTCCGTCACGAAATTCTGAACGAAAACAGAGACAAAGGCATTCTCACACAAACAATAAATACCACCGATACAAATGCAAAACAAATCAGCAATGTACCGGTTCTCTATACCACAGACACAGTTAAGGTTAAATACATTCTTGACGATACCAACAATCTGTACACTCTCTACATTGACGGTGCACTTCTTGCGAAGGACGCTCCCTTTGTAAAAATCAGCTCCGGTTACGAACAGACTCTGGCAGGACTTCGTTTCACACTTTTCGGAAACGGTCACAAATTAACCGTGGACAATCTTAAGCTCTACAAGCTTGCAGATGGTGTTGGCACAGCTTCTGAAGCATCTTTCAAGACAATTGAGCTTGGCGGTGAAAATGTAGCAAAGCTTGAAAACGGCGGCGCATATGTTGCAAAACTCAATGTTACAGATTTCACATCTACTCTCTCGGACAGCACCGACTTTGTGGTTGCCCTTTACAACAAAGCTACCAATGAGCTTGAAAGCGTTCAATTTGTTGATGCAAAAATTCTTCAGGCAACAGCCGGAGTAAACACCGAAACTCCAACCGTGGAAAACTACGGTTATTATGCAAAAACAAACGTTGAAGTGCCCGAAGATTATGAAAACTACTATATCAAACTCATGCACTGGAACGATGTGACACCGGTGTCAATTTCACAAACAATTAATTGATTAAATACCGGCCTTAACAACCGACGCAGTGTCGGTTTTGTTAAGGCTGATAAAAAATACCGAAAGGAATGGTAATATGATTTTAAGGAGAATATTTGCGGCATTGATTTCTTTGTCGGTGCTTTGCACATCATCTTTGAATATTGCAATGGCAGAAGATGCAAGTGTTTCCTTGCCTCATATTGCCGCAGTGCTTGACTGTCAGGATTTTTCAGACGGCACAATTGACGGCCGCTGGAGCTTTGATTTTGAAAATTCGTCGGTTGAAGAATCCGATTCCAAGCTTAAAATTAATTATTCAGGTGAAGAAAACCTGAAAGCTTCATATTTTCTTCTCAAAGATAAAAAGCAGATTTCAGCCCTTCTTGGCATAGAATTTGTAATTAAAAAAGACGAAGCGATTTCTTCTCTTAAATTTGGCGTGAACATAAGCGGTGCAAGCAGTTATTTTACGGCACGCGTAGACGGAAGCTCCCTTTATGCGTCCTATGCCAAACGTCGAAACGGTACGGCTGTTGAAGAGTTAATCGGCGACAGCTTTGGTGATGAAATAAAAGTGACTTTGACATTTAACCCAATTACATATAAATTTTCATTTTGGGTAAATGACGAAATTGCCTTAAATGATGTTTATGCTTGTTCAAGAGGTGCATCGGGTGTTACGAGCCTTTGTTTCGAAGTGGCGGGCAAAGCACCGGGCGTTTTTGAAATTCAAAGTCTTAAGTCCTTTTTCTGGATGCCTTCCGAAATGACAGATGCCGAGGCTGTGCGCTATGACGCTCTGTGCCTCATAGACGAGGTTATCTGCAGTGAAGAGAAGCATCCCACCTTCGGCACAATAACAAAAAATTTGAATCTTCCCCAAATTGGACCTTACGGCAGTGAGATAAACTGGGCATCATCCGACGAGGGGATAATATCATCGGACGGTAGCGTCACCCGTCCTGAAGCTGCTGCCAAGGAAAATCCTGCTGTAACCCTTGAAGCAACCCTTTCAAAAGGCGATGCCGAAAGAACTTGTACTTTCGAATACTCGGTTCTTCGGAACATAACCACCAATGAAGATATGCTTAATGAAGACTATGAGTATCTTAGCGAATCGGTTTTAACCTCCGAAGACATGAACTCCATAACCGAAAATCTTAACCTCCCGACCCTTGCACCCTGGGGCAGTGAAATCGAGTGGTCAAGCTCTGCTCCCGAATTTGTGGCAGAGGACGGAACCGTCACAAGACCGGGAGATGAAGCTTCTGATGTTACCGTTATTCTTGAAGCAAGGCTTACTCTTGGCGATGTAAAAAGAACAAAGCTTTTTGTGGTAACGGTAAAATCAACCGGCGAATCTTTTGTATCCTCCAACCTTGAAGTTATTAACATGATTGCACAGGACGATTTTGAAGACGGTGTTGTTTCAGCTAACGTAAACTCAAAATTACAGGATGGCGACAGCTTTTTTGAAGCAAACGGAATGCTGACCCTTTCAGAAAAAAGCGGAACCGGAAAAGCCGCCTGCTTCCTTGATTATAATTTCGATGAGCTTCTCACAGGGTATAAGGGAGTTATATGTGTTGAATTTGATGTAATAAAATCAAATCCCAAAAAGCATGCCTACATAAGAGTTCTCGGAAGCGGTGAATGGACAGAATATGTAAGGCTTATCTGGCAGTCAAGTGGTGCTCTGGCATATCTTGAACCCGATTCGGGAAAGACTTACCCTTCCGACAGAATTAATCTTAAATTTTTGTTTGACACCTCAAATAGCCTCTTTTCCTATTGGGTAGATGGTAACCTGGAGGGGGTTAACCGCTCCTCCTACAAAGCAGGTGCATCCGACGTGCGAAATGTCAGAATAGGCATGGAGGGTGGGAGTGCACTTAACTACGAGCTTTCTATCGACAATTTAAAAGTGTATGAAACCGAGTTTCCCGACAACCTGAAAGTGATTTTTGATTACAATTCTTTAAGCGGCGAAAAATTCCTCGGTGCAGAGCCAAATTTCATTGACTCCATGCTCATTAAAGACAATCTGATTCTGCCCCGGTTCGGTAGTTTCGGAAGCGATATTGAGTGGACTTCATCAAACGAAACACTCATTTCAAATGACGGCACCGTAAAAAGACCCGATGCAAAAGACTACAGCGAAAATCCTTCGGTAGCACTTACTGCAAAGGTGTCCAAAGGTGACAACGTAAAATACAAAACTTTTATTTACAAGGTTATGCGTAATTTTGATGATGAAAATACTGTAAATAACGATTACGACATTTTGGATTATAAATATCTGACAAAGGAAGACCCGAACTCTCTTTGCCAAAGCCTCAACCTCATACGGTCGGGGGGATATGGCTCGGACATTTCGTGGTCATCCTCCAATGAGTCGGTAATTTCAAAATCCGGCAGAGTTACAAGACCGAGAAGCGATGAATCCGATGCGGCTGTGGAGCTAACGGCTACAATTACTTCGGGTGATGTAACAAAAGAAAAGACCTTTGTTTTCACGGTGCTTGCAGATGAGGCATTCAAAGACCCTCAGCACATGACAGACGAGGAATTTTTCGGTGTGTGGAATGATTCTGAAGATAATTGGGACGTGCTCGGAAAGCTTGACTACGAATCATATCCCGATTTGTCAGCGGTTGAAGATGCGGCAAAGTCGGGAGATTATGCCCTTGCAAAAGAAGAACTTCTTTTGTATATGCAAAACAGAAAAACCGCTCTCACATCTTCTGCCTCAGGTCGTGACACCAATTTTGCAAATATGTCTGCGGCAGGGTTTTATCAGATGGGAAGTACGAGCTATTACCGCGGAGAGTTCAATGCTCCGGGCGGTGAAAACACAGTTTCGGTGAGGGTGTCTTCTTCGGAGATTGCTCCGGGCTCTTCGGTGAGCTTCTCTCTTGCCGCATGGCACAACGAAGCAACAAGCTTGCAGATTGCAAGCAAGGATAATGCCGATGAATCAAAAAGACCCAGACTTGAGCTTGTTGTAAACGGTATTACAAAAACATATTACCCCGACAATGATGCAACCGTCAGAGCAGGGGAATATGCCGATACGAATTATGGCTTTGAGCCATATCTCAAAGTAAAATCCTTTGGTGATTTTTTGAGTAACGAAAACTACCGCAGTCTTTTGAGATTCAGCTTCCCCGATCTAAAGTCCGATGACAAGATAACAAATGCAAGGCTTGTTTTGAATGTCAAAAACGATTTGCTCGATGAAGAAAAGCGAATTGTTGTTTTAAAAGAACAGATAGGCTGGGATGAATCCACGGTAAGCTGGAATTCTCTCACCGGCTACATATATTTCTTTGGTGGTATTCCCGGAGAGAACAACTGGGAAAGACCTGCCCATTCCGAAGCGGAATACTATTATCAGGCACCCCGTTTTTATGACCTTCCTGCACTTGCAACGGAATATGTTGTCACAGAGGATGAGTATTATGCATACAAAGCCCTCAGGCGTATTCAGGACTTTATCACCGACAAGGGTGGAGTTTTAACAAAACCTGACAATCCTCATAGCCGAGGACTGTTCCCCAGAACCCTTGATGCTTCGTCCCGTGTGGATAAGCTCAATAACACCATAGACATTCTTGTGAATTCAAAATATATGGACGCCGAAACCTGCACGGCAATATTAAAACATATCTGGGATATATCAAACGCCCTCTATCACATACATTCCAAAGAGGGTAACTGGCTTCAGTCCGAAATGACTTCAATTCTTCGCTCCAGCAACAAATTGCCCGAGTTTTATGACTCCAAAAACGGCAACAACTGGAACGGATTTTCAAAAGAAATTCTTGAAGGCTTCATTTTTCTCAACAACTATGAGGACGGTTCCTACATTGAAGGCGTTGATTCCTACAGTGTGGGCGTGTGCAAGGGCATGGTGGGCTTTAAAAATTCTCTCCTGGAAATGGGAGACGATGTGAGCAAGGAATATGACGATTTGCTCATTAAATCCATGTATTATAACTCACTTCTTGTAACACCCTACGGCGGAGGTCTTCAATACGGTGATGCAGGCTTCGGTAATCCTGCCACAAGACTTAAAACACGCAATTTCTCGCAAATGGCAAAATATTACAAGGATGACGAGCTTCTCTACATCGATTCGTTTGGTAAAGAAGGAAAAGCCCCGAGTTGGACATCCAAAGCATATTACGGTGCAAATGAGGCAATTCTGCGTTCCGACTGGAGCAGTGATGCAATGTATCTTTTCACCAATGTTCACGAAGACGGCGGTCACGTTCATGCGGACGATAACCATCTGACCGTTGCGGCATTTGGCAGAACACTTCTCAATGATGCAGGAATCTTCACCTATGTTTCCGAAAATCCATTCAGAAAATGGGGCAAATCCACAAGAGCTCACAACACCGTTGAGATTAATGACACAACACAGCTCGGAAACGGAGTTGGAACGGGTGGAGGTTCAAACGGACCGGGAAGAATTGACCATTTTGTGACAGATTCATCCTTTGACTTTTTGTCAATGACAACCCGCAACAACACAGGCTTTGAACATACGCGAAACACAATGTTTGCAAAGCAGAACTACTGGATAGTTACCGACTATCTTGTTCCCGAAGATGTTGATGCCCAGAACTGCTATAAACAGCTCTGGCACATGCTCCCCGAAGCCAATCTTTCAATTGACCCCGAAACCAACATGGTGAAATCCAATTACCCGTCAGGCGCCAACATCATTGTTGCCTCGGCTGATGAAGATGCAAGCCTAACCGAAGAAATGGGCTGGTGGGATAAGAGCAACAATGAAATTTATGATGCACCATACGGCTATTTTGAGAAAAACCAAAAGGGCATAACAACCTTTACAACTGTTCTTGTTCCCTACAAAGATGCCGAAGATGCAAAGGTATCTGCCAAAAAAATTGATGTGGGTGTTTCCGAAGACAAAGCAGTGGGACTCAAGGTTTCAAGCGATATCAATCTTCTTCGCACAACAGGCTATTATTATCTTTCCTACGAAGAAAATCCGACATCGGTCCGCACCTTTGACAAATATTCCACCGACGGTCAGTTGGCTTTTGTTCTTGAAAACAACAATGTTAACGAGATTTCCACCGTCAATATGAAATCTGCATCCTTTGTTAAGGACAAAAACGGAAAAATAATAGCAAAACTTCCTCAAAGGGCAGAGTCGGCATCCTTTGAATGGAAGGGTACAAGACTTGAAATTCAGACAGATGAAAACATGAACTTTGACGGAATTAAAGCATTGTCTTTTGACACAACCGAGGTTTTGATTAACGGAAAAGCCGCTGTCTTTGGCTATGACAGTGAAGGATACATAGTTGTGGGCATGGCAGGCTCAAACACCAAACTTCCCGATGATGGCAATTCCGATAAAGGCGAAATAGGCAAGAGACCCGAAAAGGATTCGTCTTCAGGCGGTAGTTCTTCATCAGGAGGAGGCACATCATCAGGCGGTTTCGGAGGCGGATTTGGCGGTTATGTTCCTGTGTCAAACCCCTTTACCGACATACAAGGTCACTGGGCAGAAGCGGACATTAAATATCTTTTTGAAAATGGTATTGTAACCGGCAGAACCCTCACACTTTTTGCTCCCGAAGACAATGTCACAAGAGCAGAATTTGTAACCCTTATAATAAGAATGCTTGCCCGTTCCAAGACGGCTTATGCAAATGAATATGCCGATGTTTCAAAAGATGCCTGGTATGCAGAAAACATTGCAACGGCACTCTCTCTTGGTTTGATTTCAAAAGATGTGAATTTCAGACCCAATGACCTCATCACCCGTGAGGAAATGGTTAAAATTGCGGTCAATGCATATGCTCTCGGTAAAAACCTTCCCGAGGCAGGTGAAACCTCATTTACAGATAATGACCAAATTGCTCCTTGGGCAAAGGCATATGTTTCCCGGGGAGTTAGTCTCGGATTTGTAAAGGGAATGTCCGACGGAAGCTTTGCTCCCAAGAAAAATACAACAAGAGCCGAAAGCGCAGTGATAATAAAAAGAATCAGTGACGCGATTAATAACTGAATTATAAGAAAATATGAAAAAGCTATACAGACAAATAAGTTTGCATAGCTTTTTGTAATTATTATTAATCTTTAATCATATCGCCGATGTTTACCACATTTCCTGCGCCCATGGTGATTATTATATCACCTTTTTGTGCAACGGATTTTATGAATGAGGCAATGTCTTCAAAATCGGGGATATATCTTGAATCGGGAATGGCATCCGCAAGCTGTTTTGCGCTAACAAGACCTGTGTCTTTTTCTCTTGCGGCATAGATGTCGGTAATGATAACACGGTCAACCTTTGAAAGCACCCTTGCAAAATCGCCAAAAAGGGCTTTTGTTCTTGTGTAGGTGTGAGGCTGGAAAATGCACCACACGGTGTTATGCTTGGTTTTTTTGACCGATGCAAAGGTTGCTTCAATCTCGGTGGGATGATGAGCATAGTCATCCACAATAAGTGCACCGTTGCAATAGCCTTTTTTCTCAAAACGTCTTTTTGTACCCGAAAATGCTTCAAGTCCTGCTTTGATTGCATCAAGCTCAATGCCCATGGCAAGGGCTGTTGCAAGAATTCCTGTGGCATTTAGCACATTGTGTCTTCCGACCACACTAAGGGTGAGAGTAATTAGTTTTTCGCCGTCTTTGTAAACATCAAAGGTTGGATAACCAAAATCGTCAAAGCTTATGTTGCGAGCCTGATAGTCGCCTTTTTCAAAGCCGTAGAAAATTGGCTTTGCCTTTGTGCTTTGCACGCAGTCTGCGCCATTTTCACCTTCTGCACAAACAACCAGCACACCGTCTTTCGGGATGAGGTTTGCAAAGTCCGAAAAAGCGCTTTTTATGTCGTCAATGTCCTTGTAATAATCGAGGTGATCCTCTTCAACATTGAGGATAATTCCCACTGTTGGGAAAAAGCTTAAAAAGCTTCGGCAATACTCGCAGGACTCAGTGAGGAAATATTCACTTTTTCCGATGCGGAAGTTGCCGTCTATGATGTCGAGCTCGCCACCCACCATGACGGTAGGGTCAAGGAGAGCTTTCATGAGAACATAGGTCATCATGGAAGTGGCTGTGGTTTTGCCGTGAGTTCCTGCAACGGAAATAGCTTTTTTGTAGTTTTTCATTATCCGTCCGAGCATTTCGGCTCTTGCCACGGTTTCAATGCCGAGCTCTCTTGCACGCATAAGCTCGGGATTGTCGTCCTTTACGGCGGCGGTATAGACCACGAGGTCGGGGCTTTTGATGTTTGATGCATCGTGACCTTTAAAAATTTCGGCACCGAGACCTTTCAGCTCCTCGGTTATTTTTGATGAGCCGCTGTCGGACCCCGAAACTTTTACGTTGTTATGAATAAGCACCTTGGCGATTGCACTCATGCTTATGCCTCCGATGCCGATGAAATGTACATATTTTAATTTGTTCAAAACAAAGCAACTCCTTCAAAGGGAATGTATATATAAATTATACACTATTTACTCCCAAAAATAAACATAAATAATATACAAAAATAAAAATGTTTTGATGTGTAATATAATTAAAAAAACTGTGCACAATAAATGTACAGTGTAATAACGGAGGTTTTGACATGGAAATAACAGATATAAGAATCAGACAGATGAATCATGACGAAAAAATGAAGGCGGTGGTCTCTGTTACCTTTGACAACTGCTTTGTTGTGCATGATATCAAAATAATTGACGGGCAGGACAGGCTGTTTATTGCAATGCCCAGCCGAAAAACTCCCGACAATGAATATAAAGACATCGCTCATCCCATAAATGTTGAAATGAGAGAGCATCTGCAGGAAAGAATTTTAGAAAAATATCATTCGACTCTTGTTGAAGAAGAATCAAGGACGGTGTGAAGGTTAACTGACCGATAATCTTCCAACGGAAAACGGAGTGCAAAAGGCGGCGTTAAATGTTTGATTATGCGTCCGGCTGTTTTGCACTCCTTTTATTTTTTGAACTTTTGCAAAAAATCGTCGTATGACTTGCAAATTGACTCATGGTTTGATATAATAAAAGAAGTTTATCAAAGGAATGATTGAATTTGAAAATTCTTGTTATAAGTGATACCCACGGTTACATAGGTGATGCTGTGGAGGCTATAGAAAAGGAAAAGTGCGATTTTTGCATTCATCTTGGGGATATGGCTGCAGACTGCGAAGAGCTTGAACTCATTTTCCCGAGGCAAAAATTTATTTTTGTAAAGGGTAACAATGATTTCTTTCTGCGTGATTCCGCTTTTCCCGATGAACGTATTTTTGAGCTTGGCGGAAAGAAATTTTTTGTTTGCCACGGTCATAAATATCATGTTAAAGGCGGTCTTTTTGCTCTCAAAAAGAAGGCTGTTGAGGTGGGAGCAGACATTGTTCTCTACGGTCACACACACACCGCATATCTTGAAACCGGTTCTGTGCTTGTTATGAATCCGGGCTCTGCTCACAGCTATGGTCTGATTCATATAGACGGCGATAGCGTACGCTCTGAAATCTGCAGGTGAAAACGGGGTAATGAGATGATAACCAACAGCAACAACATACTTTCTGAAAATGGGATAGAATCGGCTTTGAAAACCGAGTATATAGGACGTGACCTGCATTTTTTCGAAAGGGTTACTTCCACGTTTGATGCTTCAAAAGAATGCGAACCGCATCACGGCAGTGTTATCTGTGCAAGGGAGCAGACCGACGGCAGAGGTCGTCTGGGAAGAAGCTGGCAGTCCCGAAGTGGGGGCATATATGTTTCGCTTATGCTCGATCCCGCAAAAACAAAGCAAAGCCTTCAGCTTATGACTCTTGTGTGTGCTCTTGGCATTCAAAGAGCATTGTCACGTTATTTGCCGTGTTTTATTAAATGGCCCAATGACATTGTTTCGAAAGACGGGAAAAAGCTCTGCGGCATTTTAACCAAAATAGATTTTATTGACGGCAAATCAGGATACATAAATGTGGGAATAGGCATAAACGCTAACACCGAAGGTTTTTCGCAGGAGCTTAAATATGCCGCTTCCGTAAAACAGCTTATCGGAGAAGAAGTTGACGAAAACGAAGTTTTGTGTACTGTTTTTCTTGAGATTGAAAGGTGTCTCAAATATGATGACAGCAAAATTCTCGACGAGTTTTCGGCGGCATGTCTGACTTTGGGGGCTCATGTTAAAGCCATATATACCGACGGAAAGACATTTGAGGGGATATGCCGGACAATCGGGTCCGATGGTTCTCTTGTTATAGAAAAGGATGACGGCACTACCGTGAGAGTGTGTTCAGGTGAGGTGTCGGTGAGAGGGATATACGATGGATATGTATAAAGAAACAGTAAAATCGGGAATAAATCCCATATTATCTGTGGTGATGTGGGCAATTTCGATGTATTTGTTTTATATTTTGTGGGGAATTGCACAGATTCTTTTTGAATTCAGTCTTTCTGTTGTTATGTACGGCATAATGCTGGTTATAACGCTTGGATTCGGATGGTTTCTTGTGACAAAGGTACTCACGGAATATGAAATATGCATAAGCGAAGGAAAGCTTACCATCACAAAAATACAGTCCCGACGTAAACAGGTGCTTGTTGCACTTATTGCCTTGCAAAACATATCGGATGTTTGTGATGCAAAAAAGAAAAAGAGCAAATATGACGGCGTGAAAGCGATTCCGTTTACAAGGCCTCTTCAAAAGGGCAAGGAAATATATGTGATATACAAAGACGACAAAGACTTGGGGGCTTTGAAATTCAAAGGAAGCAAAAAGCTTATCTTGGCACTTAAATCGGCAGGTAAGTAAGAGAGGAACATAATTATGAAATCACCCATCTACAACAGATTGATGAAATACAATTCAAGAAGGAAAATCAAGTTTACCGCTCCCGGTCACAAGAGCAAGGTGAGAATGAGAACCGAGAGCCTGTGCCGGCTTGATCTTCCGTATTATCAGTATTTTGAAAACGGAGAAAGCACCACAACTGCCATAAGGGCAGGGGAAGAACAAATTGCAGGAATATTCGGGGCTGAAAGAAGCTTCTATTTAAACAATGGTGCAGGTCTTGGCATATATGCCGCTATTGCCTCGGTGTGCAAGGCAGGCGACAAAATTATTGTGGATCCCGAGTGTGACAGGGCTGTTATTAATGCTTTGACTCTGCTTGCTTTGATTCCTGTGTTTATAAAAAGAAGCTACAATCTTAAATATGATATAAACGGCGGTATCAACACCGAAGAGCTGGAATATCTTTCCGAACAGCATCACGATGCAAAGGCGATGATTATAACATCGCCTACATATTTCGGTGTGTGTGCCAATATAGCCAAGGCGGCAGAAATAGCTCATGAAAACAACATGGTTTTGATTGTTGACGAGTCTTTAGGCGCTCATTTTAACTTCTATGACAGCTTCCCCGAACCGGCACTTCTTCACGGGGCGGACATTGTTGTTCACAGCTGCAGTGAAACTCTGGGCGGTTTTTGCGGAAGCGGTCTTTTGCATATCAATTCAAAGCTTGTAAGCCCCGAAAGTGTTGAGGAACAGCTTCAGATGTATCAGGGCTCGGGGGGGTCATCGGCTTTTGTATGTGCTACGGAAAATGCCATATACTATGCTTTTGAAAACGGGAAGAAATATCAGCATCTTTTCAGGGAAATTGAACGCGGAAAACAGCTTATGAACCGAAATACCGACATTCTGTGGTTTGATGTTGAATATAACAACGGATCAAATATCGATGAAACGGATATTACCAAAATTGTGCTCAATTTTTCGAAGGTTGACATTTCCGCCGATGATGCGGCAAAGATTCTTTTGAGACGTTATGCCATAGAGGCCGATGCCGTAGACGGTGATAATCTTGTTTTTTCCGTTTCTCTTTACAATACTCCCACCGAGATGAGAAGACTTGTAAATTCGTGCATGTCCATTGCAAAGCTGGCATCAACCAAAATTTCCATTGAGGATGATGAAAAAACAGCTCCGTCAAGAAAACGTGTGCAGGTTATGCCGTTTAAGGCGTTTAACTGTGATGGAGAAAAGGTGGATTTTGAGACTGCCGCAGGCAGACTTTGCAGAAAGATAATATATAAGATCCCTCAGGGAACTCCCATTATTATTCCCGGCGAAAAAATTACTCAACGCCACATAGATACAATAGCTTCGATTTTGTCCCATGGAGGGAAGGTCGAGGGCATTGACGGGCAAAACCGCATTGAGGTGCTTGAATTAGGAGATTCATTCTACGTATAAAAAAGGGGACGGTAAATTAATTCAGCAAATTCAGCAAATTAATTTACCGTCCCTTTTGGGGAATAGGAAAAAAGATTCAGAATTGTCAAATCGAACTCAAAGCAAGGCAGAGCCTTGCTTTGAGTGGTAACCCGAAGCTGTACAAAGGTACTGCGAGTGGTGAGATTTGGCAAGAGCAAAAAGGCATAT
>JAFQBA010000060.1 GCA_017416845.1 Clostridia bacterium | reverse complement strand
TTTGGAGTTTTAAAATAATAAATTTTGTCTCAGTCAAGGCAAAAACGCAGGAAATATGGTTATATTTCCGAGTATTTTAACGACGAGTGAGGCGAAATTTATATTTTAAAACCGCCTTTAGTGTCGGTCGTTAAGGCTATTTTATCATTTTTCAAACAAAAATCAAGAGATTCATTGAAGCCTGATTTTAATGTTTCCAAAATGGAAATTCCGGTAATTATGCCAATATATTAAAATTCAAGAAGATAAACTCCGTTTTCACATTTGTGGTAGACAACAACATTTCCCGATTCGTCTGATTTCAGATATTTACCGATTTCCGTGTTGCATTCTTCATCTGTCACAAAATACAGCGTAGCATCGGATTTTCCAATTTTAATTTTAAATTCTGTTTCTTCTTTTTCATAGCAGGAAATCAAAAGTCTCGTCTTTCCATCGGTGGTTTTTCCTGCAAGGAATTTTACATTTGCACATTCGTCAAAATTCAAATCTACTCTATCCGCACACTCTGCACCGAGCCTTTGAAAAAGCAAAAGTCCATAGTATGCGGGGCGAAGTGTAAATGCAAGATTATTCACATATGAAACCGACCAAATTGAGGTTGCCCATGCATAGTAAAAAGCGGTTTCCACTCTTTCCTCATCCTGCAAGGCAGTGAGAGAATAAGTGCAATATGCCGCACTTTTTGCATTGTCAAAGCCTTCAATCAGTGCATTGTCATTAAGTTTCCAGTCCAACGGTCCGAGATGCCACTCGGAAATTTCAAGTTTTGTGTCATAAAGTCCGAAACTATTCAGAATTTCACTGCGTTCTCTGACCGCCCTTGCCATATAATCAATGGAACGGGTATACACATTGAAGCTTATAAAATCCGGAACCGTGTCGTTTTTAATCGCAGTTTCAATAAATATTTTCAAAAAATCAATATTTCCCATAAGAGCAGGTCCGCCCACGGAAATATCGGGGTATTCTTTTTTCACAAGTTTATAAACCGCTGAAAAAAGTGCACAATACTGATAAACATCTCCTGCAAAAAGTCGGTGGTTGTCCGGTTCTTCCCACACGCACACTCGAGTAAGATTGAGCTTTAAACCGCATTTTTCGCTTTTTTTGTAGTGGTCAATAATTTTTTTACAAACCCTTGCCCATTTGTTGATGTCTTCCCATGGCTGAATCAGCCTTGCACAAAATGAATGGTCAATTGTTTCACCAAGTCGAAATTCCAGTTCGATATCGGTATCGGCAATTAGTGCAAGATAGTCGTCGGTCTGGTCAAAAAAGTAGTTTCTGTCGTCATTTTCATCAAGATGGGCAAAAGGGAAAATCCTGTGAATATCTATTAACTCAAACGAAGGATTTTCGATTGCCGCATCGTGATGACGGACACATTTTATCCGAAGCTTTTCGAAATATTCCTTTTCGAGAGGTATTTTTGCATTACTTTTTATTCTCGGTGAATTGTTCATACCGAGAATGTTTCTTATTTTTTTGTTATTTGCCGACTTGGTGCAAAGTTCTACATTAACGGATTCCATATTTTCTCCTTACGTACTGTCGTTAAGCTTAAAAGGTTGGGTGTTAAATTGGAGTTTATCAAGCTGTTTGAAGATGAAATTTGCACCGGTGCGTTGCCTCCCTTGCCTAAAGGGAGGGGGACCAAGCCTTGCTTGGTGGTGGGATACAGAAAACGCTCAAACGCTGTATTTTCAAGTGTCCTAAGCTTGTGTATATATCCTCCCACCGCTAACGCGGTCCCCCCTCCTTTAGGCAAGGAGGGCAACGCATTAGCCTCATTCCATCTCCCCGATAAACCCCAATTTGAATTCACAAACCTTTTTGTGATCTGCCTTTTTTATTACCTGTTTTTATACTACAATAATTCAAATATAGTGTCAAGAAGTTTTTGCGATTTTCTTTCACTTGCTTTCGTTTCGAAACTTCAGATAGTTTTCTTCATTTTATAAATAACCTTTCTGATGTAGAAAACAACCGCCATCATTGCAACAAAGGAAACAAAAGCAAGAATCTGTTGAGCATAAATTGTGATACCGAAAATTTGGTTTCCGCCTCTTTGCATCATTGAAACAACCTCACCGCCAATGAGAGACGCCAGAAATCCCGCAATACCGCCAACGGCAGATTTTATGCCAAGCGCCGCCGCACGGTTTTCGTGCTTTGTGTAGTCAAAAGCGATATTCATAATTCCGCTGTTTGAGCCGGCATAATATATGCCGTTTACTATGAGAAACAAGGGATACATGATTTTTCCGGTTGATGGGGTTGCAAATACAATAAAAAGGTAGCCTATTGCACCAATGAAAAATACCACGGTAAGCATCTGTGCCCAGGAATGACGGTCGGCATATCTCCCGAAAAATTTTGAAAACAAAACTCTTGCAATGCTTCCGAGCATTGCAATGAATGCCACAAAGGTGAGGCTGAAACCAAGCTCATTAATCTGATATGTACCAAGGAAAGGTCCAACAATGCCCGTTGCTATGTGCCATATGGCATCGAGCCATATGATTTTTCGATAGTCCTTGTTCATGAGCGTGCTCGAAAGCACATCTTTAAATTTGTATGTCTGCCCTTGAGGAGTGACCGAATTCTTATCGTCTTTTACAACAAGCATGGATACGGTGTGAAGCACACAAAGCACAAACACGGTTATCCCGCAAATCAAAAATGCCGTGTCGGGTTTGCCGACGGATTTAAAATAGTCCGATACACCGCCCATGATATAGGAAAAAGCAATACCACCCACAAGCGATGATATTTCTTTTTTTGCAGTGTAAATTCCCCGTTTGTCATCGTCAACATATGAATTCAGCCAGCTGAGCTTAAATGGCATTGCCATGTTTGAAAAAATGTGTCCTCCAAGGAAGAGAACAACAAATACCGCTGTTTTTACTCCCGGGGATACCTTGATAAAAGGAGTCATGTAGAGCAGGGCAAACATGAGCTGATTTAATGTGTGCAAAGCCACAACTATTCCCTTGCCCTTACCTTTAGGGTGAATAAACAGCACCGCAAGAGCCTGAGCCGTGAAGCCGAAAGAAGCAAGGGAAGTTATAATTCCCGTAACACTGTCCGGCACGCCGTTATAGCTGAGTACCGTGGCAAGATATGCCCCCGTAATCAGAATGCTGATGAAATATTCAAGACCTGCTTCAAACATATATGCCGTTTGGTTTACGGCATTTTGGTTTCTTTTTTTATTTTTGATTTCCAAGTGCTTGCACTCCTTGTTAATTCATTTGCATTTTTTAATTATACTTCATTAAACACATAAGGTCAACTATATTTCCAACTAATATTTTTCGTAAATCACGAAAATTTTTCGTAATTTAAAGATGTTTCAATTGAAATTGGCATCAAAATGTGTTATCATTGGTATACATCACAAAAAATAATATTATGTGATAAATTGGGGGTTATCCACATAGGGAATAGGGATAAGAGAATAGAAAATAGGGAGTCAAATTTGAGTTTGTAGGGCTGTTTGAAAATCAAATTACGCTAATGCGCTGTAGGGGACGGCGTCCTCGACGTCCCTTTAGTTCAAATTCAATCTTCAATACACAATCACACTGTTTTCAACATTTCAGCATTATTTAAGATTTGTTCTCGATGTAATTGACACGGGACGTCGAGGACGCC
>JAFQBA010000059.1 GCA_017416845.1 Clostridia bacterium | reverse complement strand
CTTGGTGGTGGGATACAAAAAACGCTCAAACGTTGTATTTTCAAGTGTTCTAAGCTTGTGTATATATCCTCCCACCGCTAACGCGGTCCCCCCTCCTTTAGGCAAGGAGGGCAACGCTTCAGCCTCGTTCCATCTCCCCGATAAACTCCAATTTAAAAGTTAACATTACAAAAACAGAGTGCAAAAACTCATAATAAATTTTTACACTCTGTCTAAAATCATATAACTTTCTTCTGTTGCCATTTTCCGTGTCGGAAACGAAGTTCAAATATGATGCTTCTTACCACCCAGTCGCTCACCATTGCAATCCAGATTGCCATAACTCCGATATGGAAGATATAAACAAGCAGATATGCCATGCCTATGCGAAATGCAAACATTGATGATGCCGAAACAATCATAACAAAGCGTGTGTCTCCTGCACCACGAAGTGCCGAGGGAGTAGCGAAGCTTGTCGGATAGAACATACAAGAGCCAAGTGTGTAGAACACAAGAATCTGAATTGCCGACGTTTCCGCATCAGCCGATACACCGAAAATTGACACAAGAGGTTTGGTTAGGGGAATGAAAACAATTGCCATTGCACCCACAAAAAGACGATTCATTTTTATTATGTGCTTTTTGTAGCGGACTGCCTCCGGGTAATCATTGGCTCCTATGCACTGCCCCACAACGGTGAGAATGAGAGCATTGAAGCCTGCGGAAATACCGTGAACCAAGGGCGAAAGATTTCGTGCTATCTGGTCGGCATTTATGGCATCTTTGCCAAGACCCGAAACAAGTCCTGCTAAAATGAGAGCACCAAGCTGAAACATTCCCTGTTCAATTCCGTTTGGAACGGACACCTTTAAAATCCTCAGCGACATTTTCCGGTCAAATTCGGGCTTCAGGGGTTTTACAAGACTGATTTTGTTGTCATGTGACATGAGTCTGAAGGTGAGAATTATTCCAATTACAGCCATTGCAATGAGTGTTGAAAGACCTGCTCCCATAACACCCATATCCATTTGGAAAATGAATATGTATTTTAGCACAAGATTAATAAGCATCATAATAACCGAGCTGACAAAGGTTATCCTGCTGTTGCCCATTACACGGAAAAGCGAGTTTGCACCGTAATACAAAGCCACAAATGGATATGACATTGCGGTGATTGAAAAATAATCGAGACTCACCGAAAGCACATCTTTTTCGGCACCGCCAAAAAACAGCATAACAAACTGATTTTTGAACAACAGCATAGCAAGCATAAATACAAGACCTATGCAAACCACAATCTGAAGATTGGCTTTCAGAGATTTTTCGCCGTTTTTCCTGTCATCCGCACCGATATATTGAGCAAGAACAACACTTCCGCCCTGCGCGAGAGCAACAAAAAACATTTTTGCAAAATTGTCAATTCGGTTAACAAGAATAACACAATTAAAATGTCAAGAAGTTTGGCTGACTTTACTTACTGTTTCCCATACACACAAAAAACAAAGTATTATATTTTTTATTTCAATGAGAATCGGAATTACACAATTTAAAATTGTTACTCATTTATTTGCGGTTTCTCGCTATTTTTCTTTAATTAAAACACAACTGTTTACAGACATATCAAGTATGAGGTTGTCAGTTACTTTTAAAAGCTCGCTGCTTCTTTCTTCATCTAAAATATAAATTTCATACTCGCCGTTTTTTCCAAAATCCAAGGCAAAATTTTTATTGGGAGCAGTATCATCATCGCTATAATATGTGATCATAGTGAGAGTTTTACCGTTTTTATCTACAGCACTCAAATAGTAGATATCCTCAATTTCACCCTCGGCCCTGATTTCGGATTTCATGTCGTAAAACATACCGTACCAATACATTGGGTAATAGCCTTTCAAGGGTTTAGCAGTATAAAAATCAAACACACCGTTAAACACTGATTGTCGGGTGTCATAGTACATAAGCATATCAATTGAACTTTTTTGAGCTTCACACATACAAGCCGCAATAAATGACGCTCCTTTGCTACCGTGAATAGCTTCAAGAGAATAAACAAACTCATCTGTCCAACCTTTGACATAGTTCCATTCATTTAAAATGCTTTCGGCATCGCCATAACCATATTTTACCAATAACGATTTTATCATTTCTGCTTTTTGAGTAATTTTTGGAATGGTTGAGCTATAAATATGCCATGAGAAAAAATCAAGCTCAACATTTCTTTTTTGCATTTCCGAAAGAAAAGCATCTGCCCATTTTAACTTATTTGCAAGAGAAGGACCACCGATTTTCAGATGAGGAAAACACTTTTTCAGATGTTTTGCCGCAACCTCATAAAAATCAAAAAATTGAAGCATTGTTCCACCCCATGTGCGTTTATCGGGGCTATCGTCATCGTCAAGATCCGGCTCGTTCCATATTTCCCAATACTCTATGCCAAGTTCAAATCCATCTGCCCACCCCTCATTATAGTGACGAATTATGTGCTCACATATAATCGCCCATTTTTTAAAATCCTTCGGTGGAATTGTTCCATGCTTTTTTATCTGGTGTTCAATAGTTTGACCAAGGCGGAAAAATGTTTCTGTTTTAGCGTCAAGACATGCCAAAATTGATTCATCCGTGCACGCAAAATCATATGAAGCGCTATCGTTGGGGTCAGCATCAAAATCAGGGAAAATACATGTGATATCATGACTGTATGGTCCGCCATAAATCATTTCCGCAGCACTGTCATGATTTCTTGAATAAGGTATTCTTGCAGCTTTGTATTCCGTAAAATTACTTCTGTATTGATGCTTTGCATGTCTGTTGTGCCACGGACCGCCGTTAGTTGCGTTAAGTACTTTGGGTGCACCATATTCCTTTGATGTGTCAAATTTAAGCGTTTGCAATTTTTACACCTCTAATCATGTTGTAGCCGAAAGCGGTCTGCAAAAGCACACCTCTTTCAGCAAATTTTTTTCAGTTTATAAAATCAAGTCTCTACCATATCCAAATTGATAAAGACTTGATTTATGACATATTATTCGTTATTTAATATTTTTTTGTTTTCCAAACTCTTTTTTCTCCTATTCACCGTAAACCCTATCAACGTTACCATAGGTTCCGAGCGGGGTGATACCATCGGCACCATCCCAGACAAAAATTTTCATAATAGTGTCTCCGTAAGTCGAATAACTTATAAACTGCGGAGCTTTAATTTCAATAGCTTTTCCTGCAGGACATGAAACCATGGGAATACATTGTACTGATTGCAGTACGCTGCCATTCTCTGTGTACAATGCAGCATAAAAAGTAACGGTTTTATCAACCTCACCCTTGTTATATATTACTGCTGCAGGAGTTATTCTGCAATTATAAATATGTTCTTTAGCAGAAACATATTTACCATTATCCTTCAAAACATCTGCGTTAACAACGCTAATATCAGCCATATCGGTATCTTCAACTATCATAGTGTGGCTTATGTTTGAATAATAGTTATGAACTCCGTCTACGGTTACAGATGAGGAATATTTTTTTGCCCCAAGCATTCTCCACTCTGTGACTTTTGTAACAGGCGCTGAAAGAAGCTTATAATTTGAAATTAAAGTTATATCGTCTACAACCAGATTAAGCACTCCGGTATTAAGGTCGATTGTAGCCTCAAAGTTATGGTCTGCATTTTTCGTTATTTGTCCCACCTGATTAGCGGTTGAGCTACTGCTGTATCCGCCTCTGAATATTGCGGCATTATTTGCAACAGAAAATATATCATACCAAGTAGAAGCGTCTTTAATTCTGAATTTTCTTACATAATTATTAGAAGCGTGTTGAGTTTCTTCAGTAATATTCAAAGTAAATTTAAATTTTATTTTTCCGGTTAAATTTAAGTTATTTTTACCAAACCAATTATCTATTACCGTTACATCGACTTTACCATTGGTAGTTGTTATTTCATTTCCATAGAAAATTCCGGTTGTATTTGTCGCATCCAAAGGAATAACATATTCTGTTTTTGTTCCTTCTTTTTCAAACTTTGCATTAACCACTACAGCCTCTGTGGTAGCTAGCACACCATTATCCTCTCCAAGCGCTTTTGCGGTCAGTGAAGTGGTATTTAATACTCTGTAATTTATTGTATAAACACCATTTGTTCCCTCTGTTGCCTCACCAACAACTTCTTCGCTTTCGAAAAATTGTACCTTTGAAATTGTACCGGTCACGCCTTTAAAATCCGCGCTTAAGGTTACAATTTCACCGGGGCGATATGTAACCCCCGAATGTGTTGCAAGAAGATCCAGTGTTCCCACAGGACCTGCCGCAAATGCGGAAACTGCACATGTTAAAATAATACATACTGCAATTACCATTCCTAATAATTTTTTCATAACATACATCTCCTTCTAAAATTTATGATAAATGAGTGTCGAAATAATATTTCGTCTCTATTATCTGATGATTAAAATATCTGTGGTTGTATCATAATTAAATCTCGCAAAAATCTTTGATGCTTTTTCACCATTTGTTTTATATGTATAAATGTCATTTGCACTGCCTTTTTTAATTTTCTGCTCTTCGGAATCGTATATATATACATTGCCCGAAACCGCCATAACAAACATATCGGCAGAAGCGAAAAACTCATCTGAAACATTTTTTGTTACGCCTTTTGCTACATACAGATAGTTGCCTTCTCTCGAATAAACAGTTGCATAGCGAAGCCAATTTGAATATATAAAAGGTTTTGCATCGTTGCCGGAAAATTTTTCGTATAAATTATCAATATCAAATTCAAGTCCAACACCGGTTATCTGATTATTATCATCAAGAGATACTCTGATTACATCTCCACACTTTGGAAATCTATCAGTGTTACCCGTTGCAACAGATAACGAAACTGCTTCAGATGAGGTTGCCAAATATTTTACATACTTTCCGTTTGACATACCATAAACCTTTTTTGTTGTTTCACCATCTTCGCCAAGTGCATCTGTAACACCTTCAACAACAAGCCACGAAGCTTTTTCGTCAGGAGTGCCTGTGGCACTGCCGCTATATAAAATAATTGCTCCCGCACACCCTGTATCTGACAAATCATAGGCCTGAACTGTGTAGCTTCCGTTTCCCCTCAATGAGCCCAGTCCCAGAACACGATAAAGCTTTCCGTCATCATCTGCTTCAACAGCGAACGGAGAACGAAAAATCACTGTTTCGGGAGAAACATAAAATTTCATTTCAAAGCTTCTTATTCCCGTACGATATTGCAAAACACTCTGGTCAAAATCTAATGAAAAAGCCTCGTCATCTTTACTTTTGTATTGGTGTGTATTGATAGCTACAATCTCATTTTGAGAATTCTTTTTGTATTTGATTAATTGTCTTAATATAGTGTCACTATAGCTATCTGTTTTGGGGTCGTACTTTAGTGCTTCTATAAAGGCGTCTTTTTCATTTTTAACGTTAATATGATAAGGCTTATCATTTAACAATATTTTGTTGTTCAGATTAAACAGGGTAACCTTTCCGTCTTGCTCAAGCACCTTAAGTTTTACGCTTGCATCAAGTGTATCGGAATTTACCTTGCCGGCTATGAGCATGCCATATTTTTCTCCATCGGTATTTATTTCCCAAGCACCTATTTTGCCCTTGACATCAATATAAAAGGTTGCTTCATCGCCTATTTTTAATTCAGGCATTCTGGACACTGCCTTATCGTATTTATAAACGCTGCCATTTATGACATAATAGTCAGTGCCTATTTCCGAAATTTGTCCGTTTACTATAGTCTGATTTATTATGGTTTTGGTAAACTGCTTATCTTTACTCTGATATACCGAGACGAGCATGCCTTCATTTAAATCATCAAAATCAAAAGTTTCCTCTAAGCCTACCATTTCAAATACAGACGATATTTCATTTTCATCACCATATTCTATGCCGGGTTTAACAATCGCTTCTTTATCGTCTATGGTGGTCTTAACAGTATATTTATCGAAGATGATACGGTCTGTTGTATCCACATATCCGATAAATATGTTTTGATATTCTTCAATTAAAGCAAGATTATATTTGTTATTTTCCCTAACAAATCTGATGCTTCCGTTTTCGATGCTAAACAGATCCTCACTATACACACAGGATTTTCCGTTATATATAACCTCTGCATCTGAAGAGAGCTTTAGGGTTTTAGTTTTTCCTCCATCATTATAGGTAAGCACGTTATTGCTAAAAGATATAATATTTTCCGCATCAACCTCGACAGATGCACTATCACTTTCGTCCACATAAAGCACCTTGTTTTTGCTGCCCTCTACCCTATAATAAAGGGTTACTGTTCTGCCAACATATTGGTCGGCATTTGAATTGCCTACAACATATGTAACACCACCGGCAATAATTTTGTTTTCATCTGCCTGATTTTTTCCAAGGCTGGTATGTTCATTTGAAGAAATAAAAACATCCTCAGCAATTAAAATTTTAAGATTACATTTGAGAAGATTATCACCCTTTATAACCTTATACTCCTCATGACCTTGTGTGAATGAGGTCTTTTGAAAAAGGTCTACCACAAGTGCGTTGTTGAGCATCAGTGCTACTTCGGCTCTTGTGAGAGTTCCGTCATCAAAGACTCCCTTGGTAATACCAAGCGAAGACGCCACTGACATGTAGCCATAAGGATATCCGCCACCAGCCAATGCTTTTTGGTCATAGCCTGTGATGCTTACAAGAAGCTTTACCACCTGCTCGTATGTAATATCAGCATCAGGCATAAACAAGCCGCTTCCAACTCCGTTTATTATGCCAATATGGGAAAGAGTGTTTATTGCCTTTGACGCATAGTGGGTGGATGGAACATCACTGTAATTTTCGGGTGCATTTATATCGGATATGCCAAGCACTCTGGAAAGAATAAGTGCAAAATCGCATCTGCTGATGGTGCTATCCGGATAAAACATACCTTCATCACCCTGAAACACTCCAAACGAAGTGAGCATTTGGATATCTTTATAATAAGGATAATCAGCAGGCACATCAGTATAATCTTGAGCAAGACCCGCAATTGGCAGCAAACTCATTATCACGGCTATCACCGTGATATATACAATTGCTTTTTTCATATAAATGTTTTCCTCCTAAATATGCATTTATGCCAACAAAATTATTTCATAAATCATCTTTGCCGCTTCTGCCCGTGTGGCACTGCGTTTAGCTTCAAAGTTTCCTTCGCCTGTGCCATTTATCACACCCATGCCCGAAAGCTCTGCTACCGCCTGAGCGGCATAGTTGGAAATGCTTTGTGCATCGGCGAAGCTCATTTGAGAGCCTTGGGATTGATTTATGCCAAAATGCACACAACTGCGATGCAATATCACGGCAATATCCTCGCGTGTTACAGGAGCATCAGGTGAAAAAGTGCTTTCACTTGTGCCGTTTATTATGCCTTCGTTAAATGCCGTTTCGATATATCCGCTGCTCCAATGAGTTACGGGCACATCAGTAAACCTGCCGGTGGACTGAACCTGCGACATGCCGATTGCTCTTATAACAAGTGCCACAAACTCTGCTCTTGTGATTTTATCCATTGGTCTGAAAAGTGCATCAGACGGAAACGACACAATGTTTTTTTGTTTTAGAGCATTTATTGCATCCCTTGCCCATAAGGCAGAACCCAAATCCATAAACTCTGTTTTTGAATTATCTGAATCGGGTACAGGCACAGGCTCGGAAGGAGTTTCGGGAGGTGTCGGCTTTACGATGTCGGTGAGTATTATAGAAGAACCCCCGCCCCCGGAGCCTCCTCCACCGCTGTTAGACTTGTGTCGATTTGATTTTTTTAGTGAATCAAAGCATTTTTTACTTTCCAGCTTAAAGCTATTTTCAATTTCATCTATTGAATTATAATCAGATTTCAACATTGCCTTGAACACATCATTTGGTATGTCAAGCTTATCATAATATGTGGTATCAAGGATAAACTGATGCTTAAATGTGTCGAAAAGTGCTGATTTTATTTCGGAATAATTAAGTGCGTTTGAAACTATTGAAACGGTGCAAATTTCTTCATATTTTTTCAAAACATCTTCTGCTGAGCTAAAGACCTCTGCATCAAGCTTTTCGAGTGCACAGGACTTTGCGTTGTCATTCATATTGTTTATAACGTCTGCGTCTATACCGAACAGCTCACTGTTTGTCTCGGTAAGAAGGAGCGAAAAATCGCCTTTTGACAAAATGAGGAGCTCATGTGTTAAATATAGTCTTTGAAC
This sequence comes from Clostridia bacterium, assembly GCA_017416845.1. Lineage (GTDB taxonomy): Bacteria > Bacillota > Clostridia > UMGS1810 > UMGS1810 > RGIG1828. Next base: position 26,873 of record JAFQBA010000059.1, on the reverse strand, counting down.
TTCAGCAACAGTTACAAGCTTTTCTTTTTCGACAAAAAGACGCTCGGCAAAAAGCGTTTTTTCGTCTTCAGTCATTACAGTATTGAAGTTATCTGTGTTTACTCCCAAATCTGTTTTATACTGCTCTATTGCCGAGAGCAATTCGTTTTGATTTTGAGCATCCATTAGTGCCTTAAGGCTTGGCGGAAAATCAATCTTAAAGCTCATTACCTTATCAATGTTATCCTTATATGAGATTTTCACGCCGCTTAACGATGCTATATCCTTGCTCAAGGTAAGAATATATTCTGAATTGGGAAGAAACTGCAACGGTGTTATCTCTAATTTGCCGGCCTGCATATCAAATGCTGACTGTACTTCGCTTTTTTCGCCTGTTAAACCTTCAAGCTTTTCAAGCTTGATAAATTCTTTTGTCAAAAAAGAAGCGTCTATATCTTCACTAAACAGAACAGAAATCTTTGTAACATCGGCAGGCACCAATCCAAAGTTACCCGGAAAGCCCTGTACATTTGTAATTTCGGAGCCTTCAAACGAAGTACTGTTTATAAGAGGAATAGCCGGACATACTTTTATATCGGAATAATAATTCTCTATGGTATCATCTGCCGACACAGTATAACCGTATCTGAATTTTTCCGCTATTCTCCACTCGCTGACCGAGTCGGGAAGAGTAACCGAGATTCCTTCTTCTATAGGAACATCATTTACATATAAATCAACCGTGTCATTACTTAAATCCGCAATTGCCGTTATTTTTGTATCTGTTGCTTCGGTTATTTGACACACTGCTCCATCGTTTGAAGAATAATTATTATTACAGTAAATCCTACCGTTTCTTGTAATCTGAAGCCAATTTGTCCATAAACCTGACACAGCATCCTTAAGACGGAATAAATTACTTACTTGTTGATTTCCGGTATCCTTTCCTGTTTTATCTATGATTACAGTAATTTCAAACAATATTTTACCCGCCAATTTTACACGGCTTGCCAAAAACATATATTCAGCTCCGGCGGTTTGTGTCATGTTTGTAGATGAAAAAAGCAATTTATTGCCTGAAACCGATATACTTCCGGTATAATCCGAAAAACCGTTTGTGCCCTTAAGCGAGTCCATCGTTGCTCCATCCGGTATGTTGTAGGATGCAACACTATCACCAAACTCTGTTGCTGTTACATTTACCCCTCCGCTTTCATCAGCAAAAGCGGCAAGTGTAAAATTAGCAGAAAATATCACAAGCACAAGAATTATCGATATAAATTTTTTCATATAAAAACTCCTATTCTTGTTTTGCATCTGTTTTCAATTTATGCCCTAAAAGATGCATCACTATTATTTCTTTTGATATACTGCAAGTTCAGTAATGGAGTTCCAGTTACCTACGCTGGTTCCGCTTACATCAACTTTGACAAATCTTCCCTTTATACCATTCAAATCAGTAAACTCAAAGTCAAGTGTATTACCACTACTCTCTTTATCACTTATCTGTGTATATACTGCATTATCATCTGAAACAGAAATTTTATAATAACTAATTCGCACATCTCCGCTCATAAACGCAATACCTAATTTGTCAATTTCCTTAATTTCACCAAGGTCAAGGGTTATACTTTGAAGTCCTTGAGCTGACCAGCGAGTATTAAAGTTTCCGTCAATAACATTATATCTGCCGTTTTCAGTCTGTGGCTCTTCGCTTGCAATAACGTCAGACACAGGCAAATGTATCATTCCCTCCGGCACATAAATATTAGGCATTATCTTATAGGTTACCATGTAATACGAATCTATACCGTTATTTGATACTTTAACTGTATCACTTTCAAATCCGGCACCTTGCAAAATTTCAACCGTTCCATTACCGGAGGCCGAAATAACAGGTTTTGTTTTTGCGTCACCAGGTAAAATTATAGTATAAGAATGGGTCTCCGGTTTAAAACCGTTGATCGGCTTTGCGTCTGCGTAAAGCTCGTGCAACACAGGGAGATTAATCTCACCGTCAGGAATACTCCAGCTACTGATAGGCTCAAACTTTTTAGCCGAATATATCTCCGCTGAATCTATCATCATTGGTTCAAAATATACACTCAGGTTTAATTGACCGCTAACATTTTGAAGATTTATTGCAAGCTTTTTTATTCCTGTATTTGCTGATTGATTAACTTGTGGTGATGTCGGAATCGGTTTTGCGTCCATCAAGGTAAATCTCGCACTTTCATCATTGCAATCAAGAGCTACGAACAGCTTTTTTCCATTCATAGAGAGCTGTGCACTCTTTCCGTCCTCGCTCACCTGCACATCTGCACGAGTGTGCATAAACCAGTAAAACTGCGATGGCTTTCTGAATGTTATTTCATCCTGCAACACAATGCTCGTCCTGTTTTCATTCATCTTTAATCCGCGTATGGCAGAAGATACGTTTTCCTCTCCTAATGCAGGCTTCATATCCACAACTGCATAACCGCCTTTTTCCTTACTTTCAAATACCTCAACGGGAGCAAAAGAGTCTATTATCTGATCATACTCAGATATCGGGTTAACAACTACGGTATTATGTCCCTCTGCTCTTATGCGATAATAATCGCATCTTCCGCCATATACCTTCCAGTAATTAGGAAGATTGTAATCCTCACTTCCCAAATCCAACGCCCATCTTTCACCAAGTGCATCAAGCACAAATGCACCCGAATCCAGATTACCATGTCCATTATTATTCCATCCGCCTCGTATTGCGGCAAAAAGTGCATTTTTATCCGTCCAACTGCTTCTAAAAGAAGCGAGCTCTACATTGCTGATTTTAGCATCAAGCGACAAATCAGTTTCTGCGGAAACCTTTGCCGGATTAAAATACATAAGGTCGTACACTGTACCGTTCCAATTATACATTTCCATTTGCTCCAGACGCACTTTTGCAAGATTATCATCGCTGAGTACATCGGCATAATAGAATATTTCAGGTGAATTAATTAAAACAGAGCTACTGTCACCATAATTAAACGGTCCGTTAGAGGAGCTTATGTATGACGGAAAATATGCTGTTTTACTCACTCCGTTAACTGATGTATATCCATAATTTGAACCAACAGCGGTTTCCAGAGATTTCATAAAGAATGTCAGGTATTTAACGGTATAATGCCAATATCCCGGGCCCTCGTCCCAACCTCCGTCAGGTGCAAAGTACGGCAACAAATTCTCGAGCGCCCTAAGACTTTGCGAGACAATAAAGCTTGAAAGTTCAGGCTCATCTTCCATTATAGCAAGTGCGGCCATTGACAATCCGCCGCCACACACTACCGTCCAGTTGCTTCCTTTCATTACAGGCCACGACGTGCTGCTTGTTGAACTGCTTTTTGCGCGGACACCATTTAAGCATTCTGCACCGGGCTTTAATCCCTTTTCAACCATTGCCAGTTTTAGGAATTGTCTTTCTTCTTCATCCCAAGCATCGTACAGCCAATCATACCCTATGGCAAATGCCGCTGTCATTTCTGCAGTATCAAGAAAATGGCTTCTGTCATTCCAATCCTTAAAGGTACCCGCAGCATAGAGCACATCCCAAAGGTTATTTTTATATTTCGCATCATTCGAAATGTGATATGCCATGGACAAGTAAAGCGCTCTCTCCAAAACATCCCTGGATATGGTAAGAATTCTCAGGCCATCAGCTTTTTCATATACAGGAGGCTCTTTTTTTAAATATTCATCAGCTTGATTTATTACAATAGTTTTCCATTTTTGAACATAATCACTGTTATCTGATTTAATTACATCAAGCTGTTTTTTATCAAGCATTAATCTTGGATGCTCATTAACTACAGACTTTTGAATTGTCTCTTTCGAAGGTCTCTCATACATAATAAAGTCTGCAATCTTTTGCGGTGAAACATTTTCGTTTTGACTATTTCCTATTACTGCCAATTTCTGTTCATCATACCAAGTAACTTTTTTATCAAGGGCATCCCGGGCAAAAGCTCTTAACGGTATAAACATACGAGAGTTTGATATAATCGGTGCAGTATCCATTTTAATTTCTGTACCATTTTTAATCATAGTGCTGCTGCCCGATGTGAATTCTACCGTATTGCCCTCACATCTGATTGTTGCTCGTTTATAAGTCTCGCTCCAGTCTACGCTACCGCCAAAGCTTTCAGTTACAAATCTGATTGGCACATACATACGGCTGTTACTTATAAACGGAGACGCATCCAAACTTATTCTTTTCGTTCCGTCATATGCGGTTATTACATCGGAAAGCAAAGCAACCGCTCCGTTTAGACTCTCTCCGTTTTCAGGTTTATCCTTAAATATTGATAAGCTTGTATCAACTGTTTTAAGAATATTATCATCTTCCAATACAAGTTCACGCGGCTGACTGCCGGTGTATATTTTCAGATTATCAACATACAAAACGTCTCCGTTTCCACCTTCAAGTATTTGTGTTCTGATTTCTGAAGGAGTTTGAAAACCGGATACTGCAAAGGGCTCATCCTTTAATATCAGTTCACCATTTACGTAGTAATCAACTGTTTTTTGCGCAAAATGCGTTACAACAGCCAAATCATACCATGTTCTGCTCGTGTATTTTCCAAGACTTTTGCCCGATGGTGCTGTTATAAACCCATTGCCGCTGAGTACAACAGTTCTCATATTTAACCCGTTTGTGTCTTTAATCATAAAAACAAGCTTATCTGTATTCATCGAATCTGTTCTAACTCTTGCTTCCATAACCAAATCAGACAAACCAAATGCGTCTGTAAGATATATCCAGTTACCTGAATTTTGCTGAGATATTTTTATGCTTTTATCTTTTGAATCAGGTATATCCGCTATAAAAACATCGCCATCACCAACAAAAAGGTCAATTCCTGTAGGACGTCCGCCTGTTTGTTCTGAATTAAAATCAGAAACAAAATGAATTCTGTCCTCTGTAAAGCTTTCTATCTCAATTACCGGCTTTTCATCTCGTGCTTTATTATATGGCATAGGCTTGAAATAGCTTTCAGGTTTTATTTCGCTGCCGGAATACACCCTTATATCATCAAGCCACATTTCACTTTCGCCCTCAGACGACGAAAATGAATATGATATCGGCTTTGTAAATGAGGTATTTGTAAAATACACATCATCACAAAGAAGTTTGCCGTTTACCTCAACAGAATATTTCTTCTTTAAATTGTTTTGCACAACAGCTACTGTGTACCAGGTATCAGTTTTAATCTTCATCAAATCACGATTTTCACCGTTTTTCAAATAACCATCTGTACCAATTACCAGATATTGATTATTTCTACCGCCTCTGTCTGTTTGAGCAAAAATATTCTTTTCTGTATTAAAATCTTTAACAAGAACTTTAACAACACTAACCATCTTATTTGCGGTTGAAAGAGAAATACTTTTTGTTGCCGCCATGTTGCCTTGCAATTGATGAATCATCAAGTATTTATTTGATTGATTTTCTTCGCAAACATACACAAGCCCTTTATCAGATTCAACAGTAATCGACTTAGGGGCAGAATAAGTTATGCTGTCGTCAAAATCATCTCTTCCGTATATGGTTATATTCTCACTTGCCGTAACCAAAAGCGAGCTTGTTATTAATATGCAACACGATAAAATAAACGTTAAAACCCTTTTCATTTTTCCTCCTGATTTGCAAATACAATAAAATATCAAATTGATGTAACCTTTCTGTAAGATTTTCCACCTTCACAGGTACATTCGAAAATCTGTCCATTGTCAAACTCTATTTGTACGTCGTATTCTTTTAGCGAATTTACAAGCCAATTTCTTAAATAATATCTCATTTTAAAATGATAAAATCATAGGCTTGCACATCTTATACCGCAAGTAATTTAATTATACATTATTGAATTTTAAAAATCAACAAATGCACTTTCGAAAAATTTTCGAAATTATGGTAGAAAATGGAATAAATATCTTCTTTTACCGAAATATTATATAATTTGATATACGTTCTGACAGCAGTCATATTGCATATTACAAATAACAAATAAAAAAAGCGAAGATACGTGAAATATCTTCGCTAAAACATATCAATTATTCATTTTTTAAATAGTGGTGGATTCTCTTTTGCACAACCTTAACGTTGCAGAAATATTGTCACTGCATTCTTCACCACCCATCATTTTAAAAACAGTTTTAACTACTTCTGCGCAAAAAATATTCTCATTATAGCTCATTGAAGTGATACTGGGAACAGTATATTCAGACTGCGGCATATTATCAATCCCCATAATTTCAATATCTTCGGGTATTTTGAGTCCGTGGTCAATAACGCATCGCAATGCACCATATGCCATGTAATCATAAGCACAAAATATCAGTTTTGGCAACTTTTTATTTTGGAAAAAGCGCTTCGTTGCTTCATAACCGCCTCTCTCAAATCTCTCGGAAACAACTGAAATGAATTCTTCTTTTAGCGGAATTGATAATTCCCTCATAGCTTCCTCAAATATAAGCTGCTTATTATCCGTGAACGTTTCCCCAATGAAACCGATATCAGTTATCCCTTTTTTCTTGAATTCATAAAGTGTCTTTATAAACGCATCCTTGTAATTAACAGTTGCACTTATCACGTTATTTTTATTCGATGTTGTTCGGCAAAACATGCGCACAACAGGAATATCAACATAATCAGGAATTTGTATTTTATCATAAAAAAGTATAACTGCATCTACCTTAACATAATTTACATAATACTCCAACAACTCAAGTTCTGTAACATCCGAAAATTTAGTTGCTGCTACACAAATATCACATTTATTTTCGGAAAAATGTGTTTGCAATGCTTCAAGTATACGTGTGAAACCTGTGCTTTTGAACTCAGGGCATATTACTGCTACGACATATTTGGGATATTTTGCACTGTAAAACTTTTTAAAGCAGTCATATTTCCTTGCGATATTAAAAATATGCTCCCTTGTTTCTTCATTAACCTCACTACTCATAGAAAATGCTTTTGATATTGTAGATACAGATACATTAGCTAATTTTGCAAGCTTTGACTGAGTTATCACAATTTATCACCACCTACACACATTATATATTATCACAATTTAAATTGCAATAGAAAACTTAATAATATTGTTTTAAAACATGGCTAACTTGAAAGTTAAAGCAAAAAGCAAAAGGCACATCCTGACAGGTTTTAACCGCAAGACATGCCTTTTGATGATATTATTTTTGAACCATATTACATACATTATTCATTGTGTATCTTGCAAGATTAACATCACTATCTGAAATACAATTATTCTATATCACAAACATCTTTCTTGCATTCAAATAAGAACCTACTGTTTTATCAGGCATTGTGCTCAAATCAAATAGCATATAAAATTCAAACGGAGACACATCAGCCAAATGATATAAACCACACAAACTAAAGTCTGTATAACAAGGATACACGCCATATTTTATTCCACCAATCTCACAATCTGCCAAATACGACATATTAATATAAGGCGTTGCATATGGATTTCTCAAATCCTCTGAAGCAATCATTATTTCATAATCATTATATCCTAATTTAGTTTTCAAATATTCCTTATAGAATTCTATCAAACTATCTACATTGATTAGTTCTTCTTCTTTAAGATTTTTAAAATTAACATTTCTCATATCTAAATACCTTCCTTTTTATTATCATACACATAAGTTTCGAAATTCTGATCTCATTTTTTGATAAAAACTAAATCAAAATAGTATTTTAATATCATTTAAGCCCATAGATTCATGAATATTTATTCTACTTTTTAAATATGAATAAATATTCATGTGCGATAAGTAAGAAATTATACTTCACACTGTTTGTTTTCCAATAACCGTTGGCTTTACAATTATGTTTTTCTTTTATAATCAATTCTTTTAATTTAAAACCTACATCTTCAAAAATACTCATTACATGAAATGACATTGGAATCATATGCCCTTTTTGTCTTGTATCTCCCATTAGTATAGCACAGAATTTATCTTTCTTTAAAACACGATAACTTTCCGCTGCAACTTTCTTCATTTCATCCAAGAAATCATTAACCTTTAATTCTGATAAATCGCCATCAATTCCATCGCTGTATTTAATAATATTTGCATACGGCGGATGCGTACTTTACAAAATATTATATTCCAAAGTTAGAATAAAAGCAATACTATTTCTGTTTTTTCTCCACATTAAACAATAAATAAATATCCTACATAGCAACAACCAACAAAATATTATTAACAACAATTAAAAGACAAGGAAATTTAATTCGACCGATTGACGAAACGTTAAAAGGCACATCCTGACTTTTAAGTACAAGATATGCCTTTTAGAGATAAAAATTGTATTAACACTCCGGTTATTAAATAACTTTATTTTGTCTCCATTTTCCGTGTCGGAAACGAAGTTCAAATATGATGCTTCTAACCACCCAGTCGCACACCATTGCAATCCAGATTGCCATAACTCCGATATGGAAGATATGAACAAGCAGATATGCCATACCTATGCGAAATGCAAACATTGATGATGCCGAAACAACCATAACAAAACGTGTGTCTCCTGCACCGCGAAGTGCCGAGGGAGTAGCAAAGCTCGGCGGATAGAACAAAACAGAACCAAGTGTGTAGAACACAAGAATCTGAATCGCCGACGTTTCCGCATCAGCCGATACACCGAAAATTGACACAAGAGGTTTGGTTAGGGGAATGAAAACAATTGCCATTGCGGCTACAAAAAGACGATTCATTTTTATTATATGCTTTTTATAGCGGATTGACTCGGGATAGTCCTTTGCTCCTATGCACTGTCCCACAACGGTGAGAATGAGAGCATTGAAACCTGCAGAAATACCGTGAAGCAAGGGCGAAAGGTTTCGAGCTATCTGGTCGGCATTTATGGCATCTTTGCCAAGACCAGAAACAAGCCCTGCTAAAATGAGAGCACCAAGCTGAAACATTCCCTGTTCAATTCCGTTTGGAACAGACACCTTTAAAATCCTCAGCGACATTTTCCGGTCAAATTCGGGCTTCAGGGGTTTTGAAAGACTGATTTTGTTGTCATGTGACGTGAGTCTGAAAGTGAGAATTATTCCAATTACCGCCATTGCAATGAGTGTTGAAAGTCCCGCTCCCATAACACCCATATCCATTTGGAAAATGAATATGTATTTTAGCACAAGATTAATCAGCATCATAATAACCGAGCTGACAAAGGTTATCCTGCTGTTGCCCATTACACGGAAAAGCGAGTTTGCACCATAGTACAGCGCAACAAAGGGATATGACATTGCGGTGATTGAAAAATATTCAAGGCTCACCGAAAGCACATCTTTTTCGGCACCGCCAAAAAACAGCATTACAAACTGATTTTTGAACAACAGCATAGCAAGCATAAATACAAGACCTATGCAAACCACAATCTGAAGATTGGCTTTCAGAGATTTTTCGCCGTTTTTCCTGTCCTCCGCACCGATATATTGAGCAAGAACAACACTGCCGCCCTGAGCGAGAGCAACAAAAAACATTTTTGCAAAATTGTCAATTCGGTTAACAAGAGCAACCCCTGCAAGGGCTGTTTCTCCAAGTCTGTTAGACACCATGAAGGTGTCTGCCACACCGAGACCGGCAACTATTAACTGTTCAAAAAACACCGGCAGGAAAAAAACAATCATTTCTTTGTTGGAAAACCTTACCCCGTCCGGTTGTGAAAGTAATCGCAATTAAAGCATCCCCTTATTTGACGGATTCAAGCATCTTGTTGATTTCACTTACGGTTTTTCTTACAAACATGTCGCCGCCTTCGTGACCAACATTGCCACTGCTGATATATGCACTGTAATGACCTGCTTTTTCAGCCTTTTCCGTGGGGAGATATCCGCCGGTTCCGCAACAAAGCTGAACAATAAATGTTTGTTCTGCATTGCTTCTTGCCTTAATTCTGTTACCGTAATCAAGGAACAGTTCAAAAGGATTGGTGGAAAATGCAATGTTGCCCAAACGAATAATGTGGGTTTCAATTGTGAATATTTCTTTAAACTGCTGTTCTCTGAAACGTGCTATTGTTCCTGAATGAACATGCATTTTTGCATTATCTTCAAAGTTGAAGGATTCCTTATCCTTATTTTTGTCAATGTAATATTCAAGCTCTCTTACGGCATTGTTATATTCTTCCATTGTAGCCTTGCGAAGAGGAAGGTCAAGGTTTATTACCTTATGTTCAAATTCCGCTTCCTCCTGAAGCTCGGTGATTTCTTCATAAACAGAAACAATTTCATTGGAAATTCTTTTGCCGACTCTGTTACAGCCTGAAACATCATACATGGAAGGATCGGCTTTACGCTTTTTGGGATGAGGTCTTTTTACGTTGGGGTCATCAATGGGGGTTTCGGGGTCTACCCATCTTACAAGGTCACGGGGACACTGGTCTCCGCCTGCACCGCCAAGACCGAGAAGGAAAATGTCATCACCCAGTTTTTCACGGATGTTTGCTTTTGCTCTGCCCCAGTAATCGGCAGAAATGAAGCTTCTCTGTTCAAGAATCTGTGCAGGGCAGGCGATGTTGGCAACAACACCTGTAAGCTTTTTGTTTTTGTCAAATGTATAAATAAGCTCTATACCCGAATCGTTGCCGCCTTCAAGTGCGGTGAAGTTTGCTGTGTCTGCATCTCCCCACATTTGGGCACTGCCGTCATCATAACATACTCTGCGGCACATTCCAACAGGTGCACGACCAAATTCGTTAGCGAAATATGCTTTTTCTCTGTTGTCCCACGCTTTTTTTGCGGCATTTGCAATCTGAGTTGTTACAAATTCTGTGGCTTCGATGGGTTTTAATACGCTCTCATCTGCAGTAACAAGAGTTTCATAGCTTTTTCCTTCAGGAAGAAATTCATTGAGGATTTGTCTTGCAACGCTGAATCCGACGGAAGCACCGGGATTTGCCACTGTATGTGAAGTATGTGTGTGAGTAGCCGCTATAATAATCTTTTTGGGATCAAAATCGGGGCAAATTTGGGCAAATTTTTCACGTACGATATCCATAATATATCCCGGAATGCTTGTCATATCGGCAGATATGATGATCATCTGATCTGCTTCTGTTTCAAGAGCCATTGCAGTAGCTGTAATTTCAGATTCCACATATTCGGAAATCCTTTCGAAAAACTGTCCTGCAAGATTAACTTTTTTACCTTGGGGTACAAGGGTTTCTTCGTCCCAGCCAATTTTAATCATTATTTCCCTCTCCTTTTAAGCTGCACGAAAATTCGTACAATGCATTAAACTGTTTATATTTTCTGTTTAGCACTTCATGATTTTTGGGTTCAAACACCTTTTCAAATTCAATAGATTCTGAAGCCACGTCAAAGCTTTTAAGCACACCATCTGATACTGCGGCGATAATTGCCGCACCGAGGCATGCGGCCTCTTTTTCCTTTGGAATCATAACAGGAAGACCTGTGATATCAGACTGAAGCTGACACCAGATATCACTTTTTGAACCTCCGCCCGTGGCAATTATTCCGCTTATTTTTGTGCCGTTTTTCTCAATGTGTTCGCAGTTCTTTTTCAGAAGAAACGCAACCCCCTCCATGATGGCATGTGCCATGTCGACGGAGTCGTGTTCCTGCCTTAAGCCCCAGAAAACGCCCGTTGCACGGCTATCAAATTCGGGGGAATTTGTGCCGACAATATAGGGCAAAAAGATAATCTGTGTTCTTTCTCTTTTGGCAAGGGTTTCGTTCATTTCGTCATAGCTTATATCTTTCATACACGAAGACTTGAACCATTCGAGACTCACGCCTCCGCTTTCGGCAACGGGGAGCATGATGTGGGTATCGGGCAGATAGCCATAGTGCATTGCAACCCCTTTCACATCTGACGCAGGCTCTTTTGCAAAAGTCGCCATTGCCATGACGGTACCTGTGGAAAGGGTAATTTTGCCGTCACCTGTGTTGCCGGTACCTATCATACCTGCAAAGTGGTCAAGAGTGCCCACATTTATCTTGGCAGAATTGTTTATTCCAAGCTCAGATGCTATTTCGGGCTTAATGCTTCCCACAGCAGTACACGGCTCAACAAGAGGCGGCAGCATATCTTCGGTTATGCCGATTGCATCGAGCATCTTTTTCCAGTAGCACTTTTTGTAGATGTCAAAATAGAACGAAAATGTTGCAATTGACATATCACAGCTTTTTATGCCGGTGAGATAAAACACAATGTAATCCTTCAGCAGCATATATGTTTTTGCGTTGTTGTAAACTTCGCTCCTGTTGTGTTTAAGCCACAAAATTTTTGTTGCGGGCCATGTGGGAAGCACAGCCTGCTGACCTGTCACCGCTTCGCATTCTTGATTTGAAAAGCTTTTTGAAAGCTCAAGACATTCGGACACGGAACGCTCGTCCATCCACGAGATGGCATTCATGAGCGGTTTGTCATCCTCACCCAAAACAACAAGGGATTCTGCCTGACCCGTGAATGCAATTTCATTCACAGCATCAATTTTGTTTTCAAGAAGCATAGTTTTAAGCAGACCAATCAGATTTTCGGCATACTTTGCGGCATCAAACTCCACAAATCCGTTTTCTCTGATGTAGCTTACGGCAACAGAGCGGCGGTCTTTGAGATTCATCTCTTTGTCATAGATTGCCGCTTTTATGTTGGTTGTTCCCAAATCTATTCCTATATACATTTTTGTATCCTCGGTTACATAACAAGTTCAATATCCATAAGCTTACAGAAATCTTTGATTTCTTCAACAAAGTTACCGTAGGCAACCAAAACGTGCTGACCTGCAACATTTTGGGCAAATTCTTCAACTGTGCAGCTGTCAGGGAACACCTCAAGGCTCGGAAGCTGAGGAGCAGGGTCGTCCCAGCCGTATTCGTTCCATGCAGGCGGATTTTTTGCTTCTGCTGTGTATACGTGCATTTTGTATTTGCCATTCAGATAATACATTCTTGCACAAGTTACATATCCGGTTTTAACCTTTGAAACATTAAGAAGCGACGAATTGAGAAGTCCGAAAGCCGCAGGGAGAACGGTTACGTCACCGTCGGTTACTGCCTGAGGCACAAAATCGGGAACACCGATAAGCATGCTTTCTTCGAAGAATTCATAGTATTCGAGATAAGGCACTGTCTGACCTGTAAGATATTTCATTGCAAGCTGAGTTACAGCACCCATGATGTCATTTTCGGGAATTGTGAGCACACCCGAGTAGTGTTCAAGAAGCATGAACACCATTGCAGGAGGAAAACCAAGAAGTTTTTTCATTCCGTCAACATCTAAAAGTGTGATTGCCTCCCAGCCTCTTTCCTTAATTTTCATGGCAATGGCAAGAGCATATTTAACTCCGTTTTCTATAACCGAGTCATCACATTCCTTTTCAAACTTCCAGTTTGATTTAACAAAATCCACGCCGTCTTTAATATCTTTGTCGGAAACCTTTTCAAGGTTCTGAACCATTTCGAGCATTTCGAAGGGTTCAACCTCAACGCCTATCTGACCTCTCATGGAGTTACCTTCAAATTGTGTGCCATAGAGAAGCATGTCACGGTAGCCCATTGTGCCGACGTGTGCCGAGCGAAGCTCTTTCTTTGCACAAGCCGCTGTGAGGAATGCATTGATTTTGGCAAGCGGATAGTCTTTGCCTATAACATTATACACATATTTGAATTTATAGCCGAGAGCTTCAAATGCAGGTCTGATTGCTGTTGTGCCTGCCTGCTCAGCAGTTGTTACAATTCTGCCGTTTTCCTTCCAGCCGCAAAGTCCCCAAAGAAGCATGGGAATGTGACGGAATTTGTCGGTTACACGAACAACCGCATGGGTGGGAATCCAACCTGCAACGCAAACAACAAGGGCTGAAAATTCTTTGTCCGAAATTTTCGCTATTGCGCTGTCGGCTGTTTTGTATTCGGGATCGTCAATTACAAGTCCGCCGTCAAAAACTTCATATCCGAGAGATTTTATAACGTCAAGACCTTCGTCGTGCTTCATGTTGAGTCTGTCGATGGGAGTGTTTACCTCGCCAAAGCAGACAAAAGCAATTTTTTTATTCATAATAGTCCCTCTCTGTATATTAAAATTAGTCAATAACTTCTACGGTTTTGTTGTAGAAGGATTTGAGTGCCGCAGTGGCAAGAGTGTGTGAAAGAACTGTTTCTTCGGGAGTAAAGAGACCGAAAGGTACTTCAACGCCCGAATATTCAAGCATAAATGCGGCAATCTGCTGTTGAATTGCATCGGTGAAACCAAACTCGAAAATCGGTCCGGTGATTGTGGGAATCATGGGCTTGTAGCCAATGATAATGCGGTTCCAGGACTGTTCTTTGCCCCATGATGATGTGTAACAGAATGCGTTTGCATCATCACTGGAAAATCTTGCACTGCAGTCCATGCCGTAGATTTCGAAAAACCAACGGTTTGTTGAACCGGGGCACATACGCTTGGTTTCGAAAGTCATGGGAATTTCGTCACCGTCTTGGTTTAAGGTTGTGCAGAAAATTGTGCAGTTATCAAAAGTGTCACAAACTGCTGTTCCGCCCTTGCCGTCGGGTCTTTCTTTGATAATGTTTGAAAAATGTGCTCTGACGGTCTTGGGTTTGAAGCCAAGGCGGAAAGGCACGTGCTGAGTGTGAATGCCAAGATCGCCAAGACATCCGTATTCACCGTTGAATTTGACCATTCTTTTCCAGTTGATGGGTTTTGTGGTATCCATATCACTGCAGTGGTTAAATCCGCAGTGGATTTCCAGAACTTTGCCAAATTTCCCCTCTTTGTACCAGTTTATCATGGTCTGCATTGCAGGATAGTAAGGGAATTCACTGCAACAACGTACAAACGTATTTGGATTTTCTTTAATTGCCTGCATAATCTTCTCGTTGGCGGCTTTGTCAATACCAAAGGGTTTTTCACCAAGGAGAGCTTTGCCGCTTTTAATTATATCAATGTAGAACTGTTCATGAAGATTGTGAGGAACAGCACAGTAAATTGCATCAATATCGTCTTTTTCGAGAAGCTCTTTATAGTCTGAAACGCAGTATTTTATTTCGGGAAAGTTTTTCTGAAACCATTCCATTTCCTTTGGTACAACCGAGCAAATACCCACTATTTCGGGTTTTGGAACATCTTCTGTGAGGTGACACCATCTTGCGGCGGCAGAGGCAAATTCTCTTGCCATGAGACCGCAACCTATAAGTCCGAATCTTACTGTTTTCATAATAATTATCCTTTCTGTTTTTTACTGTAGCCGTCGGAGAATCCTCCGACGGCTACGCTAATTATAACACACAATACGGGCATAACAAATAGAATGATTCTATATAAATATATAAAATTTCTTTCGAAAAAATATGCCGGATTTAAAAAGTGATAATTACAATTAATATCCGAAATGTTTTTCTGTTTCGGCAATTGCTTCTTCAATAATGTCAAGACCTTTGAGTGCTGCTTCGTCGTCGAGAATCATCGGAGGTGACATACGGAGAATATGACCTGAAGGTACCCATGCAAGACCTTTTTCAAAGGCTTTCTGATAGATCATTGTGCCTGCTTCTGCGAAGGGTTCTTTTGTTTCACGGTCTTTAACAATTTCGATTGCCTGCAAGCATCCGAGAGCTCTTACATCACCGATGATGGGATGAGCTTCTTTCATCTGTTTCATTTTTGCAAGCATAATTTCACCAAGGTGAGCTGAGCGTTCGTTGAGGTTTTCTTCTTCAATAACCTTGATTGATTCGAGAGCGGCAATACAAGCCATGGGATTTCCGCCGTAGCTTGAAGATGCAGAGATTTTTTCGATTGCAGGTGCAAGGTCTTTGGAAACTGCAAGAGCAGTTACGGGGAAGCCGTTACCAAAGCCTTTACCGAGGGTTGTGATGTCGGCTGTAACATTCCAGTGTTCCATTGCAAAATATTTACCGGTTCTTGCCATGCAGTTGAGAACTTCATCAGCAAAAAGGAGAATTCCTCTTCTGTCACAAAGGTCACGAAGTGCAGGGATGAAGTCTGCAGGAGGAATGATTGAACCGCCCCAGCCCTGAACGGGTTCGAGAACTATTGCCGCAACATTTTTGCCGCCGTTTGCACAGGCATTGTCGAGCATACCTTCAATCATATTGATGTATGGTGAAGAATCTTTCCATGCTTCTTCTTCGCTTCTGCCAAAGAAGTCACGGTAGGGATTTGGACGGGGAACAAGCATGAAGCCGGGAGCTCTCATGTGAGTGTCGGGGCCAACAACGGCAAGGGAGTTTGCACCGTAGGTTTTGCCGTGGAAGTCTCTGAAGAAAGAGAAAAATTCCTGTTTGCCTGTTGCAGCTCTTGCACAACGAAGACCTGCTTCAACTGCAGTTGTACCAGAATCGTAGAACTGGAATCCGCCAAATTTTCCGCCGGTGATTTCGTGGAGCTTTTCAACAAGTTCCATTTTTACTTTTGTGGTGAAGTCATGGCAGTTCATGAGCTTTTTAGCCTGTTCGGCAACAGCTTCACTGATTTTCGGGTGACAGTGACCGAGACCTGTTACATAGATACCGGATGAAAAGTCGAGGTATGTATTTCCGTCAACGTCTTTGAGGGTGTAGCCATAGCCCGATTCAAAAGAAACAGGGAAAAGCTTAACCTGGCTGGAATAACCTTTCATGTATTTTGCGCATCTTTCGTGATACTCAACAGATTTCGGACCGGGAACAGTTGCCGACACCATGTTAGGTACGGTTGTAAGGTCCATTTTTGCCCAATTTTGTGACATAATTAAACTCTCCTTTATAATTTTTTTATTTACATTATTATGATACACTAAAACTTATCAGTTGTCAAGAAAAATTTTTTCGTTTCATTTGCGTTTGGTTTTCAAAACGAAAGCAAAAACTTTCGTTTTGCCATAATATTGACAAAAACGAAAGTTTGTTGTATAATTATATATCTACCGACAACCTGTTTGTCAAAGGTGAATCGAAGGAGATTTTGTTATGGTAGCTGAAGAAAGAAGAAAAAAAATACTTGAAATGATCAATAAAAACGGAAACGTAAGAGTTAATGAATTAAGCTCATTGTTTAACACCTCCGAGGTGACAATACGCACAGACCTTGCCGATATGGAAAACAAAGGATTACTTACACGTGTACACGGAGGAGCTGTCAGCTCATATAAACCCTATTACAGCATGAGTCTGAATCAAAGAATGTCAACTAATCAGTATCAAAAAGAACTTATTGCAAAAAAAATAGCCGGCATGATTGAAGATAACGACACTATTATGCTAAATTCGGGTACCACTACCCTGCTTGTGTTTCGTTCAATTCCGCAAAATCTTAATCTGAGCATTGTTACAAACTCAATTTCTATTGCTCTTGAAGGAACATCAAATCCGAATTTCAACATAATCCTTCTTGGCGGATTAATCAACTCTAAATATCAGTTTACATTTGGTGATGACGCCATAAGACAATTGAAATCATATCATGCAGACAAGCTTATTTTGTCGGTTGACGGAATTGATACCGAACACGGTTTTTCAACATACTATGATAAGGAAGCCGAAATAGACAGAATTATGCTTGAACAATCAGGCGTCAGCATTGTTGCGGCAGATCACTCAAAATTTGGCAGATGTGCTTTTACAAAGATTGCAGAACTTTCGGTCGCAGATTACATTGTAACCGACTCGGCTGTTCCCGATAATCTTAAAAATAAGATTTCAAAGAATTCAATTAAAATCAGATGAGAAAAACTCCCCCACCAAAGAGCATAGCGCCCGAAAGTGAGGGAGTCTTGTTATTATGCAAGTTCAAAGCTTATGGTCTGAGCTTTATTTATTCTTTCGATTTTGTAGGTCTTATGCCATGGTTGAATTTCATAGAGACTCATTTTTCCGCCAACACACGAGCGAACATTTGCCGCAGCTTTTGTGCTGACAAAGAACTCATCGCGAAGAGCAAGAGAACCCTTTGAATCAACATCGGTAAGGTCAACTGTGTATTTTTTCCCTTCAGAGCTAAGCTTGCCATATCTTGAATACACAGCCTGAGATGCCGCAAAAGCTACATCTCTCGAAAGCATCTGACCGAAAATTTTTCCCTGACGTCTGAAATATTTTATCCATTCATCAATATTTTTAAGATTGTTCTCCGGCGCAAGTCTCAAAAAATTTGTCCAGTGGAAGCCCATTGCAGGATTGGTATATTCTTTGTCGCCTACAGAAGTTTTTGTCTGGTCAAAAAGAGTAATCGGGTCAATATCATACTGATCCCAGTGAGCACCGATAAATGATTTTTGCATAAATGTAACACCATTAATCACCGCCGTGCTGTCACCAAGCAGGCCCCAGTAATTTGCCCAGTGAATGAAACCGTTTTTCTTCAGCACGTTTGCAAAATCACCGGTAAGCTCGGGCGGAGTGTGTATGCTGCATGGAGAAACAAAAGATCTTATTTTCTTTTTAAACCCCCATGAATCGTAGATACGGAAAAACAAATCAATATATTCCTGCATTTCGCTTTCAGGAATATAGTCGAAGGTTGTCATATCATATTTTCCTGTTTTTTCATCATAACGAGGACGTGAATATTCTGTTTCGCAAATCTGCTGATTATCCACATAATAACCGTGCATAAGACCATGATAAGCATATTCTACATATTCACTGTTTTCTGCCGCATCAAAGCATTTTTCAGCCATTCTCATGTCTATTTCGGAAGCTCTGTCCCAGCCTTGCTCATTGTATGTGACATTTTTTACATTTCTGAGAATATTATCCTTGTCCCATTCCCCAATAACAAATGGAGTGAGGATTTTCATGTCAAGGGCTTTGCCGATTTCATTCATAATGATATAGTCTTCCACAGCATGATCTCTGGGAAGACCGCTTCGTGAAGGTCTGTTTTCCAACCTGCCGTCTCTGCCGTTGTGCCAGCCGTAGTCATCGGCAATAATCTGAAGAGCTACAGGAATTGTTACATTTTTCATGTACATTACCACCTTATTTTAAAATCAAGTTAAACAGATTATAAATTATATTTCAGGAAATGTAAATTGCCAAAAGTGTTTATTATATTGCCAAAAGTTTAATGATGTGATATAATGACATGCGGGAAGTGATGTACCGATGTATTATAAAAACCTTACATGTTTTGAAAGCGACAAATTAATTCTAAGCCATTCGTTATTCGAATATGAACCGTCAAGAACGGGACAGCAAACCCCGATGGCAGAATATCAGGTAAGACTTTTTAAAAAAGCAGGATTTGAATACAGAAACGAAGAGAAAAGCTTTTGGGTTGATGACAGCAGTATTCTCATAACCTACCCGGGTGAAAAATATTCTTACGAATATAAAAAAAGATGTAATGTGGACAGGTTTCACATCAGATTTTCGCCGTTGATTTTTTCATCGGATATAATAAAAGAGTTTCCCGCTGATTTGTATGTCCTGCCCATTGCCGAAAATTCCTTTCTTGCACAGCTTTTTGAAAAAATTGACTTTTATTGTTCAGAGCTTGAAGGAAGCACCCTTGAAACCATGCTTATTCACACGGTCGAAGAGATTGTATGCAACCTTGTTATTGCATCAAAAAAACGCATCTCACCAATTGAACATACGGAAAATACGCTTTTTTCAAAAATCAGTTCATTTATTGAGGCAAACATTCACCATCCGCTTTCTCTGGAGGATATTTGCAACGAATTTTATATAAGCAAAAGCTACCTGCATCATATTTTTGAAAACCAACTCAGCATCAGTCCCAAAAAATATGTTCTTTTTAAAAAGCTTTCATATGCTCAGCAAGACATTCGAAACGGCAAAAGCCCTACCGATATATATTCCGAATACGGCTTTTTAAATTATTCGGGCTTTTACCGTGCATATAAAAAATGTTTCGGATATGCGCCGTCTGAGGAAGGTAATAAAAATACAATCATATCGAGAGATGTTGAATATTAATTTTTTATTAAACAAAATTCAAGGCTGGTTCCACCGGGGAATCAGCCTTGAATTTGTTATCAGAAGCTCTTCATTTCATTTGTTTTAACATGGTCTTCCTTTAAAATTTCGGCATACTTTTCATCAACAAGGCAATCTATCCAGAGATAGTGCATTTTTTTGCCCTCAGAAAGGTCCGTGCCGTGGTCGGCACCAAGAGGAATGTGCAAAAGCGTGTCGCCTGTGAGATTCATTTTTTCACCGTTAATAATAAGCTCGGTATCATTTTCGGGAAAGGTGAAAAAAAACTGATCAATTTCAGGGTGAGCGTTTGGGGTAACATGATCTTCACCAACAGATTCAACACTTCCCATTGCAAAGCGCGGAATGTTTTCCTGCTCCAAAACAATGCGGTTGATTGTTTTCGGGGTTTTGCTAAAATCGGTGTACTGCTCGCACTCGGAATAAATCTGCAGTATGGGGAATGTTGCGGTATACTTTTTCTTTGTTTCAAGGTCGGTATCGTTCATGTGTTTTTCAATCTCAAAAAATCTTGCACCGGGTCCGGAACAGATTTCCACATCAAGACCCGACTCGTCAACAAACATACCCTTTTCATCCATAAAATACATTCCGCTTGCCGTGGAGATTGAAGCGGCACCCTCTATAAGAAAGAGAATGTGATATATTTTTTTATCACCTTTAAGGGTAATTTTATCACCGGCACTTATAATGTGATGATAAGGATACGCATCGGCAATTTCGCCGTGCAAAAGAGGCAGGCTCTCTGTTTTGTCCATTGACGGACTTGTTACTTTTTCAAAATTTAACGGTGTTTTTGTAATCATTGTTTATTCCTCATTTCTTTAATAATGGTTTTGAATTGGGGTTTATCGATGAGTTTAACACAAGGGCGAAAGGCTCCCTTGTGTAAAGGGAGCTGTCACGAAGTGACTGAGGGATTGTTAAATGATAAACTCTCAATCAAGCACAAATACTGCAATTGAGGCAGTTTGTTACAATCCCTCCCACCGCTAACGCGGTCCCCCCTCCTTTAGGCAAGGAGGGCAACGCATCAGCCCAATTTCATCTCCCCTACAAACTCCAATTTACCACCATGCTTTTTTCGGCAACTCCCTCATATCGTCGGGGATTCTTTTACCTGTCTTTATTGATGATAACATAATTGATGTCCAATAGTCAAGATATTCACCCATCATCCCTCTGCGAACAATGCTTCCGCCGAGTTTGTCGATGGCTTTTCTGGGTGATGCTTTCACTTTTGCGTTGTATTTTTCGATTTTCCTGCGAAGAACAAGAATTTCACCTTCAAGGTCTGCCCTCACCTGTCTTCCTTCGCCAAAGGAAGGATGAAGTTCGCTGTAAATATTCATATAATCCTTGAAAAGTTCTATTAGGTCTGTGCAAAAATCAAAGCACTCTGCAAACCACACAAGGTCGTCTTTGCGTTTTTCATCACCGTCGAATTCTGCCACAACCTCTTTCATTATGTCACGTGCTTCTTTGGTTACGATGAAGCACTGTTCGTAGCGCTCTTTGAAATGAGCAATTTTTTCATCGGTAATGTCTTCAATATCCCAGCGCATGGGGAAAATATTTTTGCGATAGTCAGTATATAGGTCAACACTTGAAGCACAGGGTACGGGCTGTTCTCCGTTTTTGCCGCGGAGTTTGAAAAGCTTTGCCATTATTTGTCCGACCTTTTCACCGTAGAGCTTGTTGCAGGCAACATCGATAAAACCGTCCTTGCCGTAAATCCCCTCGGGAGATACTCTCGACATAAGAAAATCATCAAAGGTTTTGAGATATTCCTCCTGATTTTGGGGTTTTGGTTCAAGATTATAGAATCCGGAAGCTTCGGTGTTCCACATATATTCGGCGTTAAGAAGCTGTTGAGGCTCCTGGAATGCGTTTCCGCTTTGAATGGATGTGGCACTTACACCCTTTGCAATAAACATCAGTGCACTTGTGAGACTTATGAGCTTATCATCATAGAAGCCGTCACCGCCGACAAAAAATCCCATGCCGCATTTAAATTCGCCTTTTCTCACATACTCAGCAATGGTTTCGCAACGGCGAACAGGCTTATTGTGATAGAAATACTGTTCTCTGATGCCGGTTGAGAACTTTTTGCTGTTTCTCATATATTTGTGAACCGATGTCCAGAATTTGATTCCGTTGTCATAGTCCTCGTCAAGGCTTGCCTCGGCATAACAGTAACCGGGAGATGCCATGTGAACGGAAACACCCTCGGATGCATCGTAATCGCCATCTTTAAAAGAGGTTATACCGTCAATGAGGCGGTCAATGTAGTGAGCAAAAGCTCCCGCCATGCCGTCCTTTGCAAAAACGTCATCATTTGGCCATTTTTCACGACAACGCACGCAACGGCACACCCACATTTCGGGGTGAATTTCGTGGGAGTCCATGTTATGAAAACCTATGCCCGTGGGGTGAATGAGCTTCATAATTTTATGAACATTGGCAACCTTAAGGTCTGTGAGCTCATCATTTGAAAGACATGTTCCGTATTCTCTTGCTCTTACCTCTGTGAGTCGGACACTTCTGTCAACCTCTTTGTCGGTAATAAATTTGTAGGGGTCGTAGGTGCCTATGCACTCATAAACCTCTCCGTCGGGATAGGATTTGCGGTTCATAAAACCTTCACCCTGGTATGTACCGTCATAACCAAGCATACCGTAACCCATAGAATAACCGGTACAACTTATACCAAATCCGCGGTCTCTTGCTTCTTCACGAAGACATTCCATAAGCTCATTGTAGCCGGGGAACTGGTCGGTTGCAAAGCCATAGTTGGAGTTGTTTACTCCTGTTATTTTGTAGCGGAGAAGCTGGTCATATTTGCGTCCGATTCTCTCCTTGTAGGCTTCGATTCCGTCACCGAAATCATAGGACCATATGCCAAGCTCTGCCCATATGAGCCATTTTATTCCTCTGCCAAGAAAATCAGGCCAGTCATAGATTGTGATTTCTTCCACTTCTTTGCCCAAAATCTGTAAAAGAGTCATTATGCCGTAAACTGTCCCCTTTTCGCTTTTGCCTGCAATAATCATCGGAGAGTCTTTTTCTTTTTTTAAAACATAGCCCTGCTCGGGTGCGAAAAGGTTGTCAAAGGTTGCAAGGTCTTTTTCGGAGAGCACTCCCTCGGGAACATTTTCAAGACCGTGATAAATGATGAGATCGGCTTCTTCTTTTGCAGTGTCTGTGTAGGGGCAGTCACCGTTCAGCATACCGAGAGCATGATTTAAAACCCTCGGAATCATGCCGATAACGCACACCTTGCTTATGGTAAGAGGCGAACCTTTTGTGTATTCCAACTGTTTCGGAGTCGGAATAATGTCAAGATATTTATTCATTTTCGTTCTCCTTATTTATCCATCAGATTTCTTGGGTTGAGAACCGTCATCTGTTCAATGTGGGTTGATGAAATTCCAAAATCTTCCATCATGGGAACAATGTTTGTGATTATGTGGTCATAGCCCCAACCGCCAAACTGATGGAACATACTCTTGAGGCAGATGTCCTGGGAAAGAAGAATCTGTTTTGAATAGCCCTTGTCACAGAGCATTTTGAGGAATTTAACTCTTTCCACATCGGTTGCAAATGAGCCAAGGAGGAAGTTGGTTCTTCTCTGATCGCAGTAGAATTCTTTTCCAAAATCGTCAAACTCAACGGAAGCGCCGGTTTTTAAAATTGACATTATGTATTCCTCATCAAGCTTAACGTCAACATGATCAATGCAGATTCTTTCGGGCTTTGCACCTTCTTTAATTGCCAAATCAAGAGCATTTAAGCCTTCTCTTGTCCAAAGGCTTGCATGAATCTGAAGACCTGCTCCCGTGTCTCTTTGTGCTCTTGCCGCCGCACGCAGACTTCTTTTTTGAAAATCGGTCATTTTGTCGCCTGTTCCGACTTCGCCTATAACTCCGGCTCTCATATCGGTGCCGTAGATACCGACGGTAAGATCATTTATGATTTCGTCATAAATCTCCTGCTCAGTCATTGCCTGATCTTCTGCAGTACCGTCAAGATATTTACCGCAGCTTATGCAGATTTTAACTCCGGTTGCTTCGGCAATTCTTTTGAGACTTTCGGGGTTTCTGCTTCTGCCCGTGCCGAGGTTAACAAACATATCGCCGCCTGCCTCTTTGAACTTTTTGAGTTCGTAGATAATGATGTTTTCATCACGGATAATGGCATTATCACGAATTGAAAAAGGATTGAGGCGGACAAGACCGTAGTTTGAGAGGGAAAGAGGCTCGTAAAACTCGGGGTCGCCTGTGGGTTTGAGCATTCTTGACATGTCGCTCATAACATGCTCGTGGGGAAGAATGTGTCCCACGGTTTTTGCTTCAATATCACCAAAAATTGTTGTAATCATTTTAATCACTCCTTTAAAGGCTATTATAATACTCTTTTTAAAAATATAAATTGCCTATAGTCCAAATTTGTTTGCAAATCTTCCGAAAATCATCTTTTTAATCAAAAAACATTGCATTTATTCCGAAATATGATAAAATATATTTTGGTGATTGATATGAATATCAAAACAATCAGTTTAAATGATTACTGCTCTTCTGTTGATGGCTTCTACCTCGAAAGGATAGAAGCTTTTTGCGGCGAAGAAAAGCTTCACACTCACGACTGCTTTCAGATAATATATTGCAAGCAAGGGAACATTACGCACTATGTTGGTGACATTTCGGCAAGAATGCTAAGGGGTGATGTGTGCATTGTTGCACCGGGTATGAAGCACAAAATTTTGCCAACAGAAAAAAACACCATATACTATAACATCTCATTTTCAAAAAGCTATTTGCAGGAAAAGTTCGCCGGGGCAAGCCTTGCCGCCGAATTTATGGACAGTCTTGAAAAAAGCGAAATTCTCATTCCAAAGCTTTCGCCCCTTTATGATGATATTTATCTTTTTGACAGTTCGATAGGGAAAATGCGTATTTTGTTTGGCGGTGAAAGATGCAAACACGACGAAATAATAGCCATATATCTCCTCGGAATTGTTTCGGTTATATCGGGGATGTACAACCGCATTGAAACAGGGCTTATGAGCGAAAATGACAAAAAGCTGAAACGAATTAACCACTGTATTTTTTACATCGATTCTCATTTTGACGAACCAATACCTTTAGAGAAAATCGTGAAAATGTCGGCTCTGTCAAAGTCCACATTCTGTGTTCTTTTTAAGGAAGTAACCGGCATGACCTTTAACGACTATTTAAACAAAAAACGAATAGAGCGAATCAAAACCATTCTTCGGTTCAGAAGCGATGTTGCATCTGCCGCCTATGGCAACGGCTATACGGAGCTAAGTACCTTTTATCGCAACTTCGTAAAGTTTACGGGAATGACACCGGGTGAATTTAAAAAGCGTGAAAACGCAAAGGATAAAGACTGAATTTTACACATAAAAATATTATTTTGCAACGTATTGTGTCATAAATAACATATTCCATTTTGGGTGTTTGAAAGCGACATTATTTGAAAAATCCTGTCACTTTATATATAGAAGTGTACGTGAAAAAAGGGGTATAATGTAACAAGAACAAAAAGGAGCTTTTATAAAATGGAACTTATAAAAAACGGTGGAAATTTTATTCAGAACGAAGTTAACGAAGCAGTAAAAAACGGTACATTCAAAGCGGTAATAAGCGGAAACTATGAAATTGAAAAGACAGTTCTTATCCCATCGGGGGTTTATCTTGTTCTTGACAACTGTTATCTGCGTATGGCAGACGATAGCTTTTGCAACATGTTCACCAACGAAAACTGCCGCACCGAAATCGGCAGAACAAAAGAAGGTACCGACCGCAACATCGTAATCGAGGGAAAAGGCAACACAATTCTCGATGGCGGTACATACAACGGTCTTGGCGAGAGAAACTCACGTAAAGACGGCAATCCGCACATTTCGGTAAACAACATGATTTTGTTTGCCAATGTGGACGGTTTTTCCATAAGCGGTCTCAAAATCCGCAATCACAGATGGTGGGCAATGAATTTTCTGTTTTGCGGTCACGGTAAAATACGAGATATCGATTTTTGCTCAAACCCCATTATCATTGACGAAAACGGTAATGAGAAAATCGGCTTTCAGCATGGACCTATTCACGATCAGACACCTCACCTTGTTAAAAACGGTGACGGTATTGACCTGAGAGCAGGATGTCACGACATTATCATTGAAAACATAACCGGTTTTTGCGAAGATGATACAATTGCTTTTACGGGGCTTAACGGAAATCTTGAAGCCATGTATGCTTTTGAAGGTGCGTCAACGGATATGTATAACCTGATTGTACGAAATGTCAATGCAAGTTCCTACTGTGCAATTGTGAGACTTCTCAACCAGAGCGGTGTAAAGCTTTTCAATGTGTTGATTGACGGGGTGTACGATTCTTCGAGAGAGTGTGAATATATGGATATGGGAATGTTTGGCATAAGAATCGGCGACACCAGGATGTACGGAACACGTCATGCAACGGAGGACGAGTGCTTTAACATTACAGTTAAAAATCTCTTCACTCGTGCAAGAGATGTGCTTAACATTGCAGGTTCAATGAAAAATGTAAGACTTGAAAATATAAAAGGCTTTGATGATTACAAAGAACTTATTGTAAACAACTCCACACTTTCCGATGAAGAACTTCTGGCGAACGTGTGACATAAAAATGTTAATTTAATATGACATGTAAATTTATAAATTGGAGTTTGTCGGGGAGTTTGAAGATGGAATGTGCATCGGTGCGAGAGCCTCCCTTGTGTAAAGGGAGGGGGGCAAATTATAATACTAAGTGCAACACCTAAAAAATAAATAGACTTCATAATAACTTTAGTGTAAAATGTAGTTTACCACAACAAACATAAACACGGAGGTTAGTATGAAGTCCT
>JAFQBA010000058.1 GCA_017416845.1 Clostridia bacterium | reverse complement strand
GGACGGAGCTGCTTTGACACAAAATTTTTGAATTTATGTGCCAAAGGATTTCGCTTCGCTCATCTGTCAGCAACCGTCCCCCGATGGCATTTTGTGCATTAGCGAATTGCTTCAACCTCATTTGTACTTAGCCCTACAAATCCAACATTCGAAAATGCGACTCGGGGACAGGGAAAAATGATTCTTTAAACAACCGCCTTTGGTGTCTGTCGTTAAGGCTGTAGACTGAATCTGTGTTATCTTTGTATAAATTTTTGTTGATATTATGGTTTTTATGTGATATAATATTAACATATATAAAAATTTGGAAAGGATTTAAAAATGAAAATAGATCAGAAAAGTGCATTTACTCTTGTGGATGATGCGTGCAAAAAACAGTTTGGCTGTTCCATCGCCGATGCCACAAAACAGCAGGCATACAAAAGCCTGTGTCTTGTAATAAAGGATATTTTAATTGAAAAGAATGTTGAATTCACAAAGACTGTTAAAGACAAGGAATCCAAGCAGGTTTATTACATGTCCATGGAATTTCTTGTTGGAACATCACTTCGCAACAACATATGTAATCTCAAGCTTGAAAAGCAGTTTACTGCCGCTCTCAAAAAAGCTGATATAAACATTGAAGAACTCTACGAAATGGAACCCGATGCAGGTCTTGGTAACGGTGGTCTTGGAAGACTTGCCTCCTGCTACATGGATTCACTTTCGTCTCTCGGAATACCTGCCACAGGCTATTCAATCCGCTATGAGTTTGGCATATTCAAACAAAAAATTATAGACGGCTGGCAGATGGAATTCCCCGATGACTGGCTTAACCTTGGTGATGTGTGGCTTTCTGCACGTACCGATGAATCCGTTGAGGTTAAATTTGGCGGAAGAGTTGAAGAATCTTTTGGCGAAAACGGTTACAAGGCAAATCACGTGGACTATAGCTCCATAATTGCTGTGCCTTATGATATGTACATCTCCGGCTATGATTCAAAAGCCGTTAATAAACTTGTTCTCTGGAGTGCAAAATCACCCAAAAGTCTTGATATGACAGCTTTTTCAAGAGGCGATTATGCAAAAGCTCTGGAAGAAAACACAAAGGCAGAGGTTATCTCAAAAATTCTCTATCCTGCCGATGACCACATGGACGGAAAAATTCTCCGTATCAAACAGCAATATTTCTTTGTAAGTGCATCACTTCAGACAATTGTGTCAAAGCATTTCAAAAAATATTCCACACTTGATAACCTTGCAGACAAAGTGTCTGTTCACATTAATGATACTCATCCCGCACTTTGTGTGCCCGAGCTTATGAGAATCCTCATGGATGACTACGGCTACGGCTGGGACGATGCGTGGGAAATCACACAAAAAACTCTTTCCTACACAAATCACACCGTCATGAGCGAAGCTCTTGAACGCTGGAGTGAGGGGATGTTCCGTGATCAGCTTCCAAGAATCTATCAGATTGTTGCCGAAATCAACAGACGCCTCCTTCAAAAGCTTCACGAAATCTATCCCGGTGATTATGCATAAATTGACTATATGGCTGTCATTGCAAACGGTGAAGTGCGCATGGCAAACCTTTGTCTTGCATGCTGTCACACCATAAACGGTGTTTCTAAGCTTCACTCAAACATCCTCACCGAGAGCATTTTCAGAGACTATTATAACATTGACAATTCAAAATTCACCAATGTAACAAACGGTATTGCATACCGTCGTTGGCTCATGCAGGCAAATCCCGAGCTCAGTTCATATCTTGATGAACTTATCGGCACAAAATACCGCAAAGACTCAAAGGCTCTTGAAGATTTGATGCAGTTTAAGGGTAACAAAGAGGTTATTGACCGTCTCTTTGAAATTAAGAAAAACAACAAGATCCGCCTTGCAGAATATATCTCTTCGGCAAACGGAATTAATGTTGACCCGGATTCAATCTTTGACATTCAGATTAAAAGACTTCACGAGTACAAAAGACAGCTATTAAATGTACTTCAGATTTTGTATATGTACAATAAAATCAAAGAAAATCCCAACCTCGACATTCCGCCCCGCACATTCATTTTTGCGGCAAAGGCATCAGCAGGCTATTTCATGGCAAAGCAGATTATCCGTCTCATTGTTGCGGTTTCAAACACCATCAACAATGATCCCATAGCAAGAGAGAAAATCAAAGTGGTGTTTATCGAAGATTATCGTGTATCTCTTGCCGAAAAAATCATTCCTGCAGCCGACATTTCCGAGCAGATTTCCATTGCCGGGAAAGA
Source organism: Clostridia bacterium (assembly GCA_017416845.1). Lineage (GTDB taxonomy): Bacteria > Bacillota > Clostridia > UMGS1810 > UMGS1810 > RGIG1828. The sequence continues at coordinate 4,798 of JAFQBA010000058.1, read as the reverse complement.
AGCTTCGGGAACAGGTAACATGAAGCTTATGATAAACGGTGCGGTTACCCTCGGCACACTTGACGGTGCAAATGTTGAGATTTTTGAAAATGTGGGCGAAGACAACATCTTCCTCTTTGGCATGAAAGCTCACGAGGTTGATGAGCTATGGAGAAGAGGATATTCACCCCTTGACTACACTCGCAACAATCCCGAGCTTCAAAAAGTTTTGGATATGCTCACATCAAATGTCCTCGGTGCACGCTTTGACGATGTGGCAAAATCACTTCTCACAAATGCCTACGGCACAGCCGATGCCTACATGGCACTTGCAGACTTTGACTCCTACGTTAAAGCTCAGCAGAGAGTGTCCGAAACATACACAGATAAATATAAATTCGGTGATATGTCACTTACTAACATTGCAAAAGCGGGCGTGTTCTCCTCTGACCGTGCAATCATGGAATATGCTAAAAATATTTGGCATTGTAAATAATTTTAAAAATCAGAACAGCAAAAATTGGCAGGCTCAAAAAATGAGTCTGCCAATTTGTTTGTATAATTATAGTGACAAACAAAGCAAGCTGTGATATACTGTATAGAAGAAAATTATTAATTCAGGTGACAATATGCGTATTTTATATGACAGCAAAAAAATTGAATATAAAAATCCGTTTGGTGCGTTAAAGACAAACGAAAAATGTACTGTTAGCATAAAAATTCCTCAAAACTGTAACACCAAAGAGGTGTTTTTGTGCTTGAAAAATGACCACACAAAAAACGAACATCGTGTTGCCATGGCAAAGGATATTTCCTGCGATGGTTATGACTCTTTCATTACCGTTTTTTCTCTTGATGAACCCGGGCTTTATTTTTATCACTTTTATATTATAACTACCGAGAGTGATTTTGAGCTTTTCCGCTATGGCTATGCCGACACAAACATTGGCGAAGGCGATATGTGGCAGCTCACTTGCTACGACGAGGCTTTCGAAGTGGGTGATAACTTTTGCGGCAAAGTTATGTATCAGATTTTCCCCGACAGGTTTTTCAAAGAGAAAACAGAGTGCAAAGGAGATAAGCTTGAACCCTATTGGATTCATGAAAACACCTCCGATGCTCCGCACTTTTTGCCTGATGAGAGGGGCGAGGTTAAAAACTGTGACTTTTTTGGGGGTAATTTAGCCGGCATAACCTCAAGGCTTGACTATATCAAATCCCTCGGGGTGTCAATTATTTATCTCAATCCCATTTTTAAGGCATATTCAAACCATCGCTATGATACCTGCGACTACAAAAAAATAGACCCGCTTCTTGGTGATGAATCCGATTTTGTTCGTCTTTGTAACGAGGCACACAAAAGGGATATAAAAATTATTTTGGACGGTGTTTTTTCGCACACAGGCTCAAACAGTGTGTATTTTGACAAAAATAAAATCTTTGGAAACGGTGCCTGTCAGAATCCCGCTTCTCCCTACAGAAGTTGGTACAGCTTTGGAAATACCGACGATGAATATGGCTCTTGGTGGGGAATTGAAACCCTGCCTTGTGTAAATGAACTTGACGAAAACTATCTGGATTTTATCATTCGTGACGCCGACAGTGTCATTGCACACTGGCTAAACCTTGGCGCCGACGGCTACAGACTTGACGTGGCAGATGAACTCCCCGATGAATTCATAAAGCTTTTGAGAAACCGTGTTAAAGAGATAAAACCCGAAAGCTATGTGGTTGGCGAGGTGTGGGAGGATGCATCAAACAAAATCAGCTATGGAGTGAGACGAAAATATTTTTCTCATGCAGAGCTTGATTCGGTTATGAACTATGTTTTCAAAAATGCCATAATTGCACTTTGCACCGGCAAAATGACATGTGCCGATTTTGAAAAGGAAATTATGACAATTGCCGAAAATTATCCGCCTTGTGCTCTCCACAGTCTCATGAACAGTCTCTCAACTCACGACACTGCACGAATTATAACTGCACTCTCCGGCGAGGGGGAAGGCTTTGATAAATGTGACATGGCAAAATTCCGACTTGAAAGCAAAGCACGCTACAAAGCCCTGCAAAGATTCTACGTTGCGGCGTTTTTGCAATTTGTTCTTCCCGGAAACGCTTGTATATATTACGGTGATGAGATTGGCATGGAGGGCTTTGGAGACCCATTTTGCCGTGCATATATGGACTGGGACAATGAAAACATTGCAATATGTGACTTTTTTAAAGAGCTTGGAAAAGTTAAGGCAGAGTGCGAACCGCTTTTAAAAGGAGATATCAGTTTTGAAAAATCCGACGGGGATGTTCTTCGTTTTTCGAGAATTTCAAAAAAAGGCAGGATAGATGCAGTTATAAACTTTGGCTATGATGAAATATGCATAGATTCGGATAACATCATTTTCGGTCACAACGTCGATGTGAAAAATAACCGCACATACATTCAGCGAAACGGATTTGCGTTGTATGAACCCCGCAAAAGCAATTTCTCAAGAATGTAATCGTCAAATGGTGAAGTTAAAGACGGACATCCCGGTATTCTTTATGCGCTATTCTTCCGCACAGCCTGCAATATAATTGTATCATGTAATAAAAACAATATTGCTCTTCCGGAAGATGAATGGTTTTTAAATTTGGTAAGAAAGTAAGGTGGAAACATGAGAATAGCGATATGCGATGATGAAACAATAATCTTGGACGAGGTTTCATCCTATATAAAAAAATATTCTAAGCTATGCGGAAAGTCGGAACTTGAAGTTTTGACCTTTAATTCTGCAAGTTCGCTTTTAAACGCACTTGATAACGGAGACTTGTTTGATATATTTCTGCTTGATGTGTATATTGGTGATGAAATGGGCACAGAACTTGCAAGAGAAATCCGGAGAAAAGGCATTGAAAGCCCTATTATATTTTTGACAACCTCAATAGAACACGCTCCCGAAAGTCTTGAAACAGATACACTTCGCTATCTTATAAAACCTCTTAAGTCTGAAAAGTTTTATGAAGCAATGGATGTAGCAATCGAAAAAGCCAAAAAGCTTGGCAGTAAATTCATAAGGCTAAAAACGGAGAACGGAGTTGAAAATATTAATATAAGCAATATCCTTTATACGGAATCGCGCTCTCACTATCAGTATGTGAATTTTGTAAGCGATGAACAGGTGCGTTCGAGAATGACGGTTGCAGAGCTGTTTGAAGAACTTTCGCAATATGGCGGATTTGTTCGTGGCGGAAGTGCTTATATAATAAATCTTAATAAAGTTAAAAGTGTATCTACCGGGGAAGTGTGCTTTAATAACAATACAAAGTTACCCCTTCCCCGTGGTGCACATAATGAAATTAAAGAAGCATTTTGGCTTCTTCAGTACGATGGTCAGGAGGGTTAAGTATGGCTATAATATCAGTCTTAATTGAACAATTATTCATTCTTGTGGCACATGCCATTTCGGGCATATACTCATCAAACTTAAAATACAGTAAAAAAACAACCTTTGTTATTTGGAGCATTTGGCTTGTGTTACAGGGATGTCTTTGGTGTTTCGGAGAATTTGTGATAAATGATATCGGTATGAAATTCTTTTCAATATTTATTTCAGCCTTCATCCTTCAATATATTGTCTTTTTTGCAACTACAAAAGGAAAGCTTTCTCAAAGACTTTTTACCATACTTACATACTCCGTTTTCTTTTGTATATTTATGGCGTTTAATACGGTAATACAAGGGACATTCCCCGGTATGAACATCGTAATCAGATTGATTGTTCTTTGCGCGCTTTTGATTGGTATTTTGTACTACTTTTTGAATTTTGTTTGTCCTTTATGCCGTGTAGCATCAAAAAGCATGGTAGCAGGGTGGTATCCGCTTGTTTTTGTAAATGTCATATTTGTAATTACATTAGTTGCAATATCGGTATTTCCCGTTAAAATTGCAAGCATTTATGAACCCGGATTTATATCGCTTCTTTTCCTCAGCATTTCAATCTTTGCGGTATATCCTGTCATATTTTCCAATATTAAAAATATGACGGAAGTTGCGATGAAACGAGAAACCGAACAGCAAAACAAACTTCTGCTTTTGCAGATTGAAAATGAAAATCTGCAAATGGCGGCAGACCGCATGGCAAGACACGACAGACGACATCATAACCTTGTGCTTTTGGAATTTGCAAACAAAAACGACATTGAAACCGTAAAGGACTACTTAAAAACTCTTGTAGACGATGACTCCGATAGTCTTGGCAAAATAAACTATTGCAAAAATCCAACGATAAATACAGTTCTTTCTGTGTATGAAAAGAAAGCAAAAAATGCGGGTATTAAAGTAAAAATCTCAGCTCGTGCCGGAAATGATATACCTGTATCCCCTAAAGACATGGTTATAGTTATTGCCAATCTTTTTGAGAATGCAATCAACGCTACAAAGAAGCTTAAATCAAAAGAGAAAATTATTGATGTTGATATAAGAGAAAAAGAAACACGCCTGCTTGTGAAGATAGAAAATCCGTGTAAAACTAATCTGAAATTTGATGAAGCAGATTACGGTATTGGAATCAGCTCTGTTATAGCAACCACAGAGAAGTACGAGGGCATGTACGATTTCACTGCCCAAGACGGAACGTTCAGTTCAAAAGTGTGTTTAAATTATTAAAATAATAAATCTTGAAACTCTCCTTCGGGAGAGTTTTTTTACTATATAGGAATTTGCGTTCCTATATAGTAAAAAATTGATTATATTGCCGTGCAAATTTTTTTGAAAAGCTTTGCTTTTCAAAAATGCACATGGCTTAAGAAAAGCGATAATGCTCCGCACTTCCGCCGCAGGCGG
>JAFQBA010000057.1 GCA_017416845.1 Clostridia bacterium | reverse complement strand
TGTTGCAGGAATCATATTTGTAACTTCGTTTGTTTCAAGAGTTGCCTTGATTGCATCTGCCTTAACAGCATATGGAACGCAGGAAACAATTCTTTCGCAAGCGAGAATCTGATGAACGGTCATTGAAACAGCCTGCTTCGGAACATCGTCGATTGTAGCAAACCATCCCTCGCCCATCTGCTGTTGCTTGCAACGGTCGTTGAGATTTACGATGTGGTATGCCGCGGTTGTCTCAAAGTTTGCAGGGGGGTCGTTGAATGCGATGTGAGCATTTTCACCGATACCGATAAGACCGATATCAATCGGAGCCTTGCGGATTTCTTCTGTAAGGCGTGCGATACCTTCTTCTGTTCCGTCAACAAAGTGAGCCGCCTTTAAGTTCTTAACCCGGTCAACAAAGCGTTCCTTGAGGTACTTGCGGAAGCTTGCGACATGAGTTTCGGGAAGGTCAACATACTCATCAAGATGGAACATCTCGACCTTACTCCAATCAACATCCTGCTTTACAAGCTCTTTGATTGTGTCAAATTGTGATGCGCCTGTTGAGAGTGCGATTCTTGCACAGCCCTTTTTGGCGATACATTCATTGATAACATTCGCTGTGTGAATAGCTGCGGATTTTCCGAGCTCCTCGGGGTTCTTACAAATTCTTACTTCCATTTTTAATTTCTCCTTTAAGATATTTTCTAATGCAAAATTAATTTGCAATTATTAACAAGATAATATTACACTATGGTATTATGCAGATAATCAAACCCGCATTTTTCAAGAAAAGCACGTGCCATCAGGGTTGCTCCGATTTGATTCGGATGAATTCTGTCCCATGCAATGCTTGATGAATGGCGAATTTTGCAATAATCAGAATACATTTCCTGAAAGTCGACAAAGATGCATTCGTGTTTTTCTGAAAGCCTTTTGCAGATTGCAACATACTCATTCATTTTACTTCGCATCATATCATCATTATTTGGTTCAATAATATATGGCGAAAGAATAAATATTCCCTTCACCTTGTTTTTAACTTTAAGTATCATTTCCTCAACGTTTTTTTCATACTCGTCAGGTAAAACATGGGTATCAGGAAATGCGGGCAAATCAAACTGTCTCCAGACATCATTGATTCCAATACAAATGGAAACCCAGTCAGGATTGAGATCAACAACATCTCTGTCAAATCTGGCGAGTAAGTCTGTGCTTGTGTTTCCGCCCGTACCGGAATTTGTAATTCTTAAAAAGAGTTCGGGATAGTATGCCGAAAGCATGTTTTCGATGATCCTTACATACCCTTTGCCAAGACTGTCAAAAAGCCCTTCTCCGACGGGTTGGTCGCTTTCCATGCTTGTTACCGAATCACCGGCAAAAACTATTCTGTCCATATGTTCAAATATCATATTTTACCACTCCTATGTAATGTTGTTATGGGTTTACCACGGATAAGACATTAAAAGCTACTATTATCCTTCGTGGTGCTGTCCTGACTGCGTTATACTGTGCAAGGCTGCTTGAATGAGTTCATTGTGCGCTTCGCATCTGAAGAGATTTTCAAGTGCGGCAAGAACGGTCGGATGATAGTTTGCACGGAGATTTTCTGTTTTTGCCCTCTCTGCATTCCGGGCATCAGAAAATTCCGAGCCGTCATTTGAAGAAAGCATGGCGAGATACTCGTCTATCATCGAAAGTGCGTATTTCTCATATTCCGCATTTATAAATCCCGGCTGTTTTATCTGCTCGCTACGCTTCATAAATCCGTCGATTATGTCTTTATCACCGAGTCCCGAGCCTTTGTTTTCGCGGCAGATCGGGATGTATTCTATTTCCATTTTTTCACCGAAGTTTGCTTTAACAACAATACCGGTTTTCCAAAATTCATTGCCCCAAAGGTCAAAGATGAAATTTCCTTGTCCGTAGACAATGACACCTTCCTTATAGTGTTCCTCACAGCCCACGCAATGGCTGTGCTGCCCTACAACGAGGTCAGCCCCGCAGTCAACCAATCTTTCGACACGCCTTTTGTACCTTTGGCGACGGATAGCGATAATGCTCCTTGCAACCGTGGTAAATAACCACAACATAATCACATACTTCCTTTAATTCTCGTATATGGTCAGGGCTATCGAAAACGTCGAACGGATTTGCACCGGGCTTGTCCTCTTCGGCAATCGTGAATTCGTGCTCGGCGCAGTTGTAGATGCCGATTTTTATACCATTTTTCTCAAAGATAAACGGTTTTGATGCTTCATCGAGGTTTTTTCCGGCACCGATAAACGGAATGCCGTTGTCGCGCAATACATCAAAAGTACTGAACAAGCCTTCCTTATCCTGATCAAGTGTATGATTGTTTGCAAGTCCGATAAGAGACGGCTTGAGTGCATTTATTCCGGCTATGGTACTTGTAGGTGCAGAGAGTGCCGGACCGCATTTCAGGATAGGACGAAGCTCGTCACAAAGCGGAACTTCAAGGTTGTAAAAGCGAAAATCCGCATCCTTCATTTTATCCCAGAGCGCATCACTTACATAGCATTTTCTTTCCCCGTTTGCAAACTCCTTAAAGTTACTCTGCATGGGAACTGTATCACCGCAAATTATCATACTTACCGCTGTTTCGTTTTTCATATCATATCTCCGTTTATAGTATTTTCGGTTTTACATCTTAACGATTCATAAAGCGCATCAGACCATATTTTACATCCGTCAGAGTTCGGATGCCCACCGAACTTTGCAATGTGCGATTGTTGCTCACTGTCCCCAAGATACGGAACGTTGTCAAAAACAAAATCAACGCATTGTGAAAGCTCGTTTCTAACATAATCGTTAATGCTTTTCCAGTCGGCTATGGTGTTTTCTTCATAGTTAAAGGGAGGTATTGTTTGTAATATGACCGTCTTACCTTCCTTTTTCAGCGTATCAACAATTTTCTTTAAATCTGATTTAATTTGTTCGGCAGAGTCACCAATGTCATTGACGCCAAGGCATACAAAAACAATATCGCTCTGTTTGGCTTTGTAAAGCCACGCACCGTCACTTGCGGCATCGTGCGCCCGGGCAAAACCAAGTCCGAGATTCCAGTATGCATATTCCTCTCCGATTTTCTCTGAAAGACGCGCATTCCAGTGTGAATATGTATTATATCCGGCACCGATGCCCTGTGTGATGGAATCTCCGAGATATGCAATCCTTGCCTTTATCGGACGGTCACAGCCTATCATTGAAGCAAACGGCATTTCGTTTGAATATTCCCATCCTGTGCCGCTTTTTATATATACCGGCAGAAGTGTTTCCCTATGATGAGGAATCATTTTTCCCGTAAAAGTTATTTCGAGGCATAGATATTCGTTTTTGTTGAAATTGAGCTTTATCGGATCTGTTGCAAAAAACTCACCGGGCATTACTTCTTTGGATTTGTTTGAGTTAAAAGTAAGTTCGCGCAGGTCTGTTACAAAAATATCTGCATTTTCATCCGTATCCGATAAGGTCATATCCGCAAGGTCCTTCCCCTCGGGAATGCTTTTGCATTTTCCGGCTCTTGCGCCAAGTATCTTCCAGCTGTCACAAATTAAGTTTGCGTGGCTTACGGCACCGTTGAAAAAAGTAGTGTCAATGATGTTTGAGAAAAGAATGGAATAATTATATTCTCCGCCGGCAAAGATTTTATAGAACATTCTGCCTGTGCGGACTTCATCTTCATTCATGTTGAAAAACATCTGATTTCCGCTTCCGGCACAAGTGTTTGAAACATATTTGTCAAAATAAGTCATA
>JAFQBA010000056.1 GCA_017416845.1 Clostridia bacterium | reverse complement strand
CTTTGACACAAAATTTTTGAATTTATGTGCCAAAGGATTTCGCTTCGCTCATCTGTCAGCAACCGTCCCCCGATGGCATTTTGTGCATTAGCGAATTGCTTCAACCTCATTTGTACTTAGCCCTACAAACTCCAATTTGAATGCCTAATTCCTATTCCCTATCCCTATACGGACAACCCCAATTTTTAAAATTCTTCACAGGAGGTATATTATGGAAAAACTCAAAAATGCAACCGTAGTAAATATTGACGGCGTATTCACCGTAAACTCCCAAAAAGGAAGACGGGAGGAAATGAAAAACAGACAGTGGTACGGAATTTCCTTTTGTCTCGGCGGACAGATTACATATGTTCACAACGGCAAGAAATTTGTTTCCGACAAAAACTGTGCGGTTATTTTGCCCATGGGTGCGAGTTACACCGTTTTGGGTGACAAAACCGGACTTTTTCCCCTTGTGAATTTTTCGACGATTGAGTTTTTGTGTCACACCTTCAAAATCATTCCCATAGACAATGTAAGCGATTTTATGAATGATTTTGAAAAGCTTAAAAATCTTTATCTTTTGGGAAGTAACCGTGCAAAAATGATGAGCGTGCTGTATGACATTATTGCAAAGCTCACCTCAAAGGATGAGGGAAACAAAACCCTCATTCCGGCAATAAAATTTATTGAAAAAAATTATGGAAATTCGGACATTACAAACACTTTGCTTGCCGAAAAATGCAGCATCAGCGAAGTGTATTTAAGAAAGCTGTTTTTGAAAAATTTTAACATGACACCCAAGCAATATATTATGGACATTCGCATTAACAAGGCAAAACAGCTTCTTTCGGAAGGAAGTTTTAAGATAAATGCAGTTTCCGAACAGTGCGGATTTGCAAATCCCTATCATTTTTCAAGATATTTTAAAGAAAAAACAGGACTTACACCAACGGAATATATGAAAGAAAATATGATTTATGAGATTTAATTATTTTAACGGCAAAACCCCCGGAGTTAAGAAAACTACGGGGGTTTTTGAGTGAGAATAATCCGGGATTATTGAAGATTTCTGTAGACAACAATTGTTCCGCTTCCGGTGTAGACCGTCTGAAGGAAGATTGTTGAACCTTTGCCTGTTGTTTTGAAGTCTGAAAGGTCTGAAAGAGAGCCGATTCTTATGTTGGAGGTTCTGTCTTCCGGATCGAACACAAGAACTGTGAAGGTAGATGCATTGTAAGTTTCGAGCTTATCAAAGCTAAGTTCCTCTGTTCCTTCGGGAATTGGACCTTTGTGAACAAGAAGTGTGCCGGAATAGTTCTGATACACCTCGTTGATGCTTATTCTGTACATTGCATTTGCTCCTGCAGTGTTATAATAAGTAGAAGTGTAGAACTCATTTTTAACCCTGTCATAAACAAGCTCGATTTTTGATACATTTCCCTGTGAATCAAAATTGAACTTAACAATATCCCCCGGTACAAATTCGTGATTGAGAGATGAATCGGTGTTTGATGCCTCAACCCATTTTGCGTCAGCAAACACGGCTTTGTCCTTAACATAATAGGAATTTTCGTTTCTGCCAAAATATGCCTTGATTCTTATTGCGGGGTTACCGTCTTCGTCAAGAGCTTCGGATATGTCGGAAATGATGTAGTTTGTTGTTCCCGTGTCTTCAACCGCATCGCTTGAATTCAGAACAATGATATCTGCCTGAGGCGAATCATTCACAGTTTTGTAGGCTTTGAACGAATAGTTTTTAAGCGTGAGTGATGAAGGATTTATTACACTGAAATCTTCATCCGGAGCATCACTTGACGGTGCAACTCTGAAAAATACGCAGGTTCCCTTTGTTGCAATTCTTGAGCCGAATATTCCGCTTCTCCATTCAAGTGCTACACGTGCAGTTTCGGTTTTGTTGCCGTCTTCATCGTAGCTCACGTCAAAGCAATTATACATTTCTTTGAGACTGTCTGCAAATTCTTCGCTCTCATTGTAGGTTGGTGTGTCAATGTTTGAAATAAATCCGTCTTTGTTGACCTCATACACAATCGGTTGTGAATTGATTTTCTTACCGCCAAGATAGTCATATGCCTCGTTTGGCTTCATTGATACGCCGTCTACCACGAGCTTTGGCGCGGCTGTGGCAATGACCACATCGCCGGTCTGACTGAGAATTCTGAAACGGTACTCTGCTTCAAGACCCGATGTGGCCTTTGCATTTATGAGATAACCGTAAAACGAGCCTTCAGTTACCAAACTTTTATTTACGCAGGCAATTTTTCCCGTTGTGGTAACACCAAACACGCCCCACTGTCCTGTTTTAACATTTTCATATTTTGCAAAATCGGGAGTGGTCTCATATTTCTTTCCGCGAATCGTAAGATAAGTTTTGCCGTTGGTTGTTGCAATCTCTTCAATTGTGCCTCTGGCTTCCAGGTTCGAGAATATTGCAGTGACCTTTTTGCCGTCATAACTTCTCTTTACGGACACAACATCATAACGGAGTAGCTCTGAAAGATACATTTCTTTGCCGTATCTGTCCACAAAAGATGCATCAACACCGTCTTTATCGGAGAGACAAACGCTTTTTGAGCTATCGTACATATCGTAAATTGTCTCGGAATAGGTGTCGGCAACCTTTACAACATAGTCTTCGGTGACATCGAGCATGGCAACATCATACTTTCCGTCGTCATCGTTATCAACAAAGGTGAACTCACCCTGCTTGTCGAGGAAAAATGCTTTGTTGAAAATGTCTATTACAACATCGTTATACATGATTGTTGTGTTTTGAGTGAATTTAATTTCTTCAGTGTCGGGAATTCTTGAACCCGGATTTTCGACCGAATAATAAAGAGTGCGATCTGCGTAGTCATAAACCGATTCGGCATCAATCTTTATAACATTGTTATTATAGGGATAGATTGAGCAAAGCTTGTTTGTGTCGGTGTTGTAGTAATAAACCACATTGTATCCGACAAAATCGGAAAGACCGTCTATTTCGGAAGTGTATCTTTTCCCGTCGATGATTATGTCACCAACATCTGCACTGTCGGAGTTTTCAATTGATTTTCCCTTTACGGTTTCGGCAATTCCTTCGTCAAATGCAATTGAGTGGTATCGAGTGAGAAGGGTTCTGCCTTCAATTGAAGTGTAGGTAACATCATCACCTATGGACGAGGGTTCAAGCACATTAACACCAATAGCATTGTACAAAAGAACAATTGCATTTCTCCAACTTAATGCCACATCCCCAACCTCATTGACATCATTTAAAAGCTCGATGTCACGGGCAACAGCCTGATAGCCAACGGGCCAGCCGCCCTTGTGGAGAGCATACTGATTGTAGCCTGTGGCGCATACAAGCATTTTTATGGCTTCGTTGCATTTTATTGCATCATCGGCACGAGTGTTTGGACCTGTTATTAGTCCGAGCTTTATGGCACGTGCCATTGTGGGATAATAGTCGTGAAATTCGTTTATATCGGTGATTACCGCACCGTCTGTACTGATAGCATCCCCTTTGATGATATCAAGAAGAATGTCGGTAAACTGTCCTCTTGTGAGGGTATCGTTCATGTTTTCGGGGATTGTTTTTATAAATCCAAGCTGATTGAGGACTGTTGTCTCTTTTTCAATGTCTGCGTTTGTGTCATCTGCGGCAATGCCGACAATTTGGCAAAGTGATGAAAAAACAAACACTACAGCTACAAGCAAAGCCGGTATTTTTTTCATTATTTATCTCCCCTTTCTAAAGTTTCATAAATCATTTTTGCGCTTTCTGCTCTTGTGGCAAAGCTGTGAGGCTCAAAGCAATTGTTGCCCTTGCCGTTTATTATGCCTGAAGCTGCAAGGGATGCAACGGCTGTTTTGGCGTAATCTGAAACAGATGCAGAATCTGCAAAGCCAAGAGTACCGTTTTCAAGATTTATGCCAAAGACTTCGGATGCACGGTATAAAATTGCAGCCATATCCTGCCTTGTGATTTTTTCGCCAACGCCAAAGGTGGTTTTGCTTGTGCCGTTAATTATGCCTATTTTAACACCGGTAGCAATGTAGGAATAATACCATGCACCGCTTTGAACATCTGCAAAATCACAGGTGAGATTAGCATCTGCTGATGTGAATGCATTGATTACCATTTTGGTAAATTCTTCACGGGTAACCGTTGCACCGGGATCAAAAATGCCTGCACCTCTGCCCGAAACAACTCCTTTTGCACTGAGTGATTCAATGGCTTCTTTTGCCCACGGGTAAGATGAGATGTCGGTAAAGGTTAATTTTGTATCTTCAACTGCAACAGGACCGAGAACAAGCTCTTTGTCTACACTTCCACCAAAGGAACCGCCCGACGAGCCGCCGGATGAGCCGCCGTTGTCTTTGCCCGATTCTTTCTTTTTCTGCTCTTTGACCGCATCGTCAAAGGCTGATTCGAACTTTTCAAGACTTGAATAGTATTTTCCCACAAGTGCTTTGTTTACGGCAGACTGTTTTTCAAGTCGGTCGTAGTCTTTTGTGTCAAAGCCGAGATAGTCATTGTTATCAATGATTATGTTCTTTATTTCAACATAGTTATCGGAATGCTGAACAGCTCTGAGGATTGTTGCATCGGCAAAAGCCTTTTCAATTTTTTCCATGGTTGAGAGATCTTCTGTTGATGCAATATCCGAATAAATTGCTTTCTTTCCGGCTTCGGGAACAGATTCATAGGTCTTGTAGGCAATAAATTCTTTCATTCCAAGCTCTGTGCCATATTTTTCGAGTGCTGTTTTAACAACGTTACCACTTGTTGCTGTTTCAAGTACAACACGGGCAATTGCATAGTTATATGCATCGGAGAACTGACTGACTGTTTCAAATCCGCCTGAAAGTTTTGCTCTCTCTTCATTTATGAGAGCTTCAAGTCTTGCTTTTTGAGTGTCATCAAATTGTGCAAGCTCGGTTGTGTCTGCACAAAGTACATCATTGTAATTTTCAATACACTGAACGAAGTTTGCATCTTCTTTGTTAATCTTGGCAAACACGTTTTCAATTACTGCCGAATCGATGTAGGTGAATGCATTGGATTTGAACACGCCGTTTATTGCAACACCGTATTTTCCTCCCAGAGACGGAGTGAATGCATATACGTCATTGGAAACACCGTCAAACTGACCGATGTATTCCACAACATCACCAAGTTTGGAAGCGGAATTAACATCATTCATATTTTTGCCGGGTTTAAGAACAAGAAGTGTATTTCTTTCTTCTTTGTTGATGCCGGTGTTTGTGGCGGTGAGAACGCCTGTGTCCATATTCTGAACATAACCGTCTTTGCCGGGAAGAACATCCGCAAGCTCATTTGTGCCAAAGGTTGCTTTGTCTTTTATGGCACCCATACCCTTTACGCTGTCCCAGACATAAGCTTCATAGTAGGCTCCGTCTGTTTTTTCAAGGGATACCGAATAATCCTTTGAAGATGCGCCAAGGGAAACGGGAGTTTTGGCAATGTTTATGAGCTTGTTGGTTTTTGCATCGAAGGATGCAAGAATGAGGGTGTAGTTATATTTGTTTCCGTCATAGGAGAAACCACTAACCGATGCTGTTATATTGGTGCTTTCTTTTATGGATATGCCGGAAAGAGAAGATGCATACACTGTGTAGAATGTGTGTTTGAAATCTTTTGTTTCGCCGAACTTATCTTTTGCACCCGTGATGTTAATCACATATTTTTTGTTATATTCAAGGTCATCTTTTATTTTAACTTTGATTGATTTATCCGAGGTAAATTCATATTGAACAGGAACATCATTCAAAGTAACAGAGCCGATTTCTTCCACTGAATTTGAAAATACAAACTCTGCATCAGCAGGAATAACATCTGTTTCATAGGAAGCCGGCATTGCAGATTCAATGAAGAAACCGTTGTCGGTGCATACATCAAACGCCTTAACAAGGGTTTCGGAGGGGGCGTCTTTCTGAACAACCGAAAGTGTTGCACTGCTTATTGTGCCATCGGGAATCTTGCAGGTTCCGTTAAACACTTCGCCGTTTTCGTCGGTCACAATGACTGTCACCTTGTTATAGTAGGTTGCACCCTTGTCATCGGTAAGCTTTGAGGGATCAGCTTTCACAACGACTTTGTAATCTTTGCCTGTTTCATAATCTGTCTGAGCCTGTGCAACGGTGAATTTTCCGTCTGAGCCAAATTTTGCAACCTCTGTTTCGCCGATTTTTATTATTCTGTCGGCATTGGCATCGGGAATATTAAGCTCAAATTCTGTTCTTATGTTTCCGTATACAGAAGCTGTGTAGGGTGATTTGAAATCAAATTTCTTTTTGAGAGAAAGCTCGCCATCGGCGGCAGTCTTCATAACAAGAGTGCCTTCTTCCGAATAGAATCCGTTTTTGTCTTTAACAGTGCCCGAAGCTTCAAAGCCTTCGGGAACAGTGGTTCCGGTTGTTCCGGGTGTGAAGCTTTCAAAATCTGATTTCTCATCCATCGTGAGACAGAAGGGGTCTGTTTCTCTGATTGAAATATCATCAATCCAGAGATTGGAAATGTCGCCGAATCTTCTGTTACCCGAATAACCGACACCAATAGAGTTGAAGGTTTTGAAGTTCTTGATTGTTTCATTAACGCCTTTTACGGTCTGACTCTTATCGCCGCAGGTTACGGTTGCTTCAAAGTAACCGGAAACCTTGTTTATTTTAAATACTATGTCATACCACTTGTCAGCCTCGGGAAGGAAGTCAAGCTTTGTTCCGAGAACATTGATGTTGTTGTCATCGGCACGCATAAGGAATGCAGTGAGCTGATTGGGACTGCCGTCACCGAAGAAATAAATTACCGCTGAAACATTGAACTCTATGGGACGGATTGAAACCTTGATTTCAAGGCTCGTTTCAATTTTTTCTTTCGCGGCGGGACGAACCTGAGCAGAACCGTATTTGCCGTCTTGATCTCTGTTTACAATATTAAGACTGTTTCCACGGTCTGTTTTAACAGAGGTGGGACCTGCAACACCTTCACCAAGACCGTATGCACCCCAGCCTGTTGTCCAGTTTTGGAGAGTCTGAATTGAAAGTGTTTCGTCGTTACCCACGTATGTTTCAAAATCGTGGAAAACTGAATTTCCTGCAGGAACAATACCCTCGGAAACATCTTTTTCGTTTTCTTCTTCTTCGAGTCTTTCTGCCACAGCCTTATCAAAAACTGTTTTAAACTCTTCGGCATTATATACGTTTGCTCCGATAAGTTTTGTGTGAAGAGCCGCCTTATTTGTAACCTTGTTATATTGAGACAAATCAAGATGCAAAGCAGTATCATTGTTTTCGGCAATGATGGTTCCTATCTGAGATTGAGTTTGTGAATTTCTGATGGCAGAAAATACAATTGTGTTTGAAACAATGGTATCTACCTTTTCAAATGTGTTTCTTTCGCCGAGAGCCGCATTTGCAACTGCCGCATACACTTCTGCCTTTGCAGTGTCGTTTGATTCAGCATAGGTTTTGTAGGCCGAAAGATTCTCTATGCCGTATTCTTTGCCGTATTTTTCAAAAGCTGTCTGAACATCCGAAGCTTTGTCCGAATATTTAACAAGAATATTTGCTACTGCGTGATAATAGGCATCGTGGAAGGATGCTATTGTTTCAAATTTATTTTCAAGCTCATCTCTCTTTGCAAGAATGATGGAGTTGAGTTCTGATTTTTTATCATCATCAAAAGTATCGAGTTCGGTTGTATCACAAACAAGAATCTTGTTGTAGTCCGAAATACATTTTACAAAATCTGCATTATCTTTGTTGATTTCGTCATATACCATTGAAACATATGAGGGGTCTATGTAGTCGAATGCATCTTCAACATAGCTTCCGTCAATAATATATGAATACATACCGTTTCCTGCAGAAGGAGTGTAGGAAATAACATCGGTTTCTTTTGAGTCGAACTGTTTGATAAAATCGATAACATCGGTAAGCTTTTCAGCCGATTTGATGTCTTCGGGTGTTTTGCCGGGTTTTAAAACGATCAAAACAGAGTGACCGTCAGCTTTTATGCCAAGGTTAGAACCGGTCACAACACCTGTGTCCATATTCTCCGAAAAACCGTCGTTGCCGGACTCGGCATCGGCAAAGGGTTCGGTGCCAAAGGTAATTTTATCACAGAGGGCATTTTTTGCATCAAAGCTGTCCCAGAGGTACGCTTCGTAATATGAACCCGGAGCATTGACAAGAGAAGCCGTGAATTTCTTTGAAGCTTCTTCCAGGGTGAAATCTGTCTTTGCCAAGTCTATGAGCATGTTGTTTGTTTCGTTATACTGAACAAGAACAAGAGTATAGCCGTAATCCTGACCGTCATTTGACACTCCTGTAACAGAGGCGGTTATGTTCTCCCCTGCCTCCAAGGAAAGCTTTCCGAGAGTCTTTGCTTCGATTGTTGAAAGCTTGAGGCTGAAATTTTTTGATTCACCGAAAATATCGGTTACCGCCGAAAGGTCAAGCACATATTCTTTGCCGTATTCCATCATGGATGCAGTGTATACGGTAATTTCATTTTTAGCGGTAAGCTCATAGCTTGCATCCTCACCGCCAAATATGATGTCACCTATACTTTCAATTGGATTGGAGAAAGTGAGAGTAACATTTTGGGGTTTGATATTTTTTGAACCGTCTGCAGGATTTGAGGCACTTAATTTAAGACCATTATCATTGTAGATACTGAAATCTGCAAGATATGCCTCGGAAGCAGAAGAAGTCTGAACGGTTTTAAATATAATATTTTTAATGTCGGAAGCTGAAAGTGACACCTCACCGCCCGCAAGTTCGCCGTTTTCGTCTGAAACCGAGACTTCGGCTTTGTTTGCATTGGTATCAATCTTAACAGAAACCTTGTAGTCGGTGTTGGTTTCGTAGCTTGCAGATGCATCACCGACAGTTAAAGTGCCGTCGGATGAAAATTTTGCAATCTCTTTGCTTCCTACCATAAAGCTTCTGTCGGCATTTTTGTCGGAAAAATTAAGATTTGACAAAACACGAAGTGTTCCGAACACAGAAGCCGGAAGTGTATCTGTAACCGGAAGTGTCTTTTCAAGGGTAAGAGGAGTGGTGTTTCCCGTTACAACCTTGAGCTTGCCGTTTTCGGAATAAAATCCGTTAACATCTGCACTGATGCCTGTTGAAGAAAAGCCTTCGGGAACTTTGCTGCCGTTGGCATCTGCTTCAAAGGAAGCAAAATCACTTTCGGAAAGTGCCGATTTGCAAAAATCATCGGTCTCGGCAAAATAAAGGTCATCAAGCCAGAGGTTATTCAGTTCAAGCGTACCTTTTCCGCCGTAATAACCCATATCCATATAGTTATACGATTTTCCGATTGCGGCAGAATATACACCTTCAAAGGTTTCGGTTCTGCCTTCGCTTGTTATGCTCGCAACGTAATAGCCGTTTTTGAGATTAAGCGAAACATCAAAATCATACCATACATCTGTTTTGGCAGGTTGGCTGAAATAATTGCCCATAACAGAAACCTTGTTGTAGATATTTTGCATAATTACCTGACTGTTGTTAAGACGAACAGCATAGCCACGCACAAGATCTCTGAAGTTGAATGAAAATTTGATTTTGAGAGATTTGGTCGCATTAGCCGGAAGACAGGGTCTGACAAACACATAGTCTTTTCCGGAACCTGCACGGTTTATGATGTTGAGACTTGTTCCTCTGTCGGTCTCGACGTCTGTTACACCGGTTACTCCGTCTCCTGCAATTGCATATGAGTCCCATTTTCCGCCATAGTCTCTGAGACTCTGCACACTAAGATTGTCATAGCCCTTGTAGCCTTCAAAATCAAAGCTTAGTGACATAAGCTCTGAATCTGCCGCAACTGCGCTTGACATATTCACAGTGAATACGCTTGTTGCAAGAAGCGACAAAACACAAATCAGTGAAATTATTTTTCTCATTGTTGTTCCTCCTTATTACTGATATGCTCTATATTTATAATTGCGTTTATACTGCCCGGCCGGGTTTGGGTAATTGAAGTATATATGCCCGACTTTTCCGCAAGAAATACGGGATTTGATATTATATATCCGTCTTTGACATCTGTTTTGGCAACCTCTGCGGTCAATGTTTTTGCATTTCCGAAGATGTCTTTGATATTTAGAGTGATGTTTGCATCGCAGTCCGTAGAATGGAAAATCTTCAACGTGTAGGCATCTGCAATCTCATACACCGCAACACTGCGGTTAACCTTTGCCGTGACAGAGGCTTTTGTGTCTATGGGGTTATTGAGTTTAACCGTATATTCCCCGCTTCCCGAAACAAAAGCTTCGCTTATGTCAAAGTCATATTTTGCTGAGCCGAAATATTTTGTGACTTTTACTTCGTCCGACGAATCGGTTTCATATTCAAGATAAGACCCGAAAATATTTTTGCCGTCAGACAAGACAATATCTTTTTCCAAAAGTGTAACGCCCTTTTGAACTGCGCTTACCTTTACCGAGGTTTTGGTGATTTGTGCATTCAAATCAACGGGAATGGTTTTGTCAAAGACTATCCCCTCTCCATCTCCCGATTTGGCTGTGAGAGTTGATAAGTCAAGCTCCAAAACACTTTCATCACTTTCGCCCGAAAGCATAAGCTTAATTCTGCCCGATTCAAATCCGGGATTCAGTGTGTATCCAAAATGATATGATGAACCTGAATTTGATGGAACATAAAGCGTTTTTGTTCGGTTGTTTTGACTGTTTAACAAAACTCCCTCTGAAGGTTCGTTCATATCACAGTGTGAAATATAAATCGAATCTCTGCCATATAGCGATATGTTATCAACAATCGTCTTCATAGCCGTCTGTCCGTGCGGCATATAGTTTTCAAAACAAAGCTTATATGCCGAAATTTCATCTACATGGGAAATCGGTAAGGTAAAGCTTGCCTGCCAAATATTTTCGTCATCTGAAATTTTGGCAAATCCGCATCCCGATAACAAATCGAAGGATAGAGAAATGTGATAATCCTTAAACGGCAAAAGGCTTATCTGTGTGCCCTGACCAAACAAAGATATGCTACCGGTCTGAGCCTTGATTCTCAGTGCTTCATCATAACAGGCGGTATTGCCAAGATACAAAACCGTGTCGGCAATGGAGTTACACAGACGAAGGTCGGTTTCGAAGGTTCCTGCATTATTTATCTTATACTTAAATTTGCCCCAAAGGGAAAGCGGAGTATCTGTATTCATTGAGAGTGCCAAGGCGTCGGTTCCGCCAAGTTCATCTTTAAACACTCCTGCAAAGGTCTTGGTATCGGACCGATTGGCAACAAAGCTTGTCAGCATATATTCATCGGAAACCTTTGTGCCGTCAGGGGAAAAATCAAAATCCGAAAAGGTTTGAACGCTGTTTTCAACATATACCTTGGGAATTGACTCAACAAGCCAGTCGTCAAGATAGATTCTTCCTTCATAACCGCCTTTTATGTACCCGGTGGTCTCAACCATAACAAGCTGCACGGGAGTAAGTGCTTCTTCATAGCCACTCATACCCTCATAATCTATATTAAAATCTTCACCGTCGTTAAGATTGATTTTGGTATAGCCGCTTGTTACATCATAGATAGCATCAACATAGTACCACTTGTCTTTTTCGTATCGGGGAGTGATTCCGTCTTTGCGAAACACCTTACCAAAGAATGTAACATATCCCGAATCGGAAAATGTCATCACATTGTAGGGAGTTGAATTGTTGGGTTTTCGGAATCTGAATATTACCGAACCATCTTCAATTGTTCCGCTTATTTTGATTGCGAACGAAACGTGAAGACTGTCGGTAATTGCATAACCGCTTTTGAACGAATAGTAAATTCCCGGATACTGGGCATTTTTTCTCACGAGAACCAAGGAAGTGCCCTTGTCGGTTTTCGCCGATGTAACCCCGTCACGAAGAAGTGTAGAGGAATTCAGCGGATTGTTAACTCCCCAGTTTCCGTATGAGCCGCCCTTTGGAACAACCTGAAGGGTTTCGTCATTTCCCACATAAGTTTCAAAGTCAAAATAGTCCTTTGACTGCTGATGGGCAGAAACCGCAAAGGGAGAAAGAATTAATATTAAGATTGTCAAAAAGAATATCTTTTTCATAATCTCACCTATACATAATAATGTTTTTAATAAGAAACGGATAACAAACAAAAGAACCTTGCTTATTATTCGTTGCTCATTAAAATGAACCGCCGTTTTGCTCCGGGACGGGCAATTTGCCCGTCCGGAATAAAACGATTTTATGAAGAAAGTTTTAGAGCAATCAAGCTTATTTTACTGAGCCGCAACGGTTTGAGAAACCATTGTTGCACCTTCATAGGGATTTTGAGTTAATGCATCCCATCTGAATGCTTTGGCGGTATAGGTAATATCGTCGTCGGGAGCAGTAATTGAAACCTTGTATTCCTTTTCGATGTCTGATTTTGAAAGAGTTACGTTTGCAGGAACAAGTGAAATGAGCTCATCATCAGCATAAAGTGCTACCGCAAAGAATACGTTACCCTCTTTGCCTGTTGAAACAAATGATGCTGTGGCTGTTCTGTTTTCAACAGAAATTGCAACTGCACCGGCTACAGGAGTGGGTGCGGTGTTTACTTCAACCCAGTCGGAAAGTGTTGCACTGAATACATCTGTCACATCAAATGCGATGTGATAGTGAGTTGCTCCCTGTTTGGGGAAGGTCAGCGTAACAGATTTTTTATCGTCGGAAACTACGACATCAACATCTGAAACAAGAGCACTATCTGTAATTGAGCCTGTGGGAGCATAAACCTTAAAGTTTTCTGCACCGATTTCATCTGCAAGTGCATTGGTAAATGAGATTGTCACACTGTCTGAAATGTGTACATTCTTTGAAACCTCAGCACTTGTAACCTTGAGAGGAACCTTTGCAACAAAGCTTACATTGTCGATTGACATAATACTGTTTGCACCCATATCCTGAGTAATGTTAATGTAGGGAGTTGCAGCAGATGTTGCACTGATGCCTGCAAGTTCAATTGTTGCAGTGGAGGAGGTTGCGTGGTTTGTATCTATAACCATGCGGTATACCTTGTCCGCCTCAAGCTGAGCTGTAGCCTCACCCATGGTGAGAATGCCGTTTGTGTCGATTGATGCAAATGCCGAATTTGATCCGAATGCTATGCTTCTTGCTACATCGAAATTGTTGAATTTTACATCTGCACTGTAGATATAGCCCGAACCGCGCTTGTCGTGAGGGATGAAAATTGTACCATTGGGAGCAGCGTTTACAAGAGATTCGATTTTGTAATCTTTTGAAGTTGATGTTGCATATGAAACGTCAACTTTAATATCACGGAGGGTAAGCGTGCTTGTTTTTTCTGCATCATTTGTAGGATATACGGCAATTTTAAAAGGGTCATAAGGTCCTGATGGTCTGCCCGAACCATAACCTGCACTTGATTCTTTAATTGTGCCGTTTACATCCATAACACCGCTTACGTGGGTGGATGAAATTGTGCAACCCGCCTGCATAACATGAGTTATCGTATATTCATTGCCTACGATAAGGAAACCTTCTGTCTTCGGTCTTGCGGACTGATTACACTTAACCTGACCTGTGGTGAGGATTTCGAGAATCGGGAGATTGCCGAAATACACATTCTTTTGAGAGTTAAGGTCTTCGAGAGTAAATTTAGCAGTAATCTGATAATAGGGCTTGTCGTTTATAAATGGAATTGCAAAGCTGTCTGTTGCATTTACAGTTTTTTCAGCTGTGCCCTCTTCGGAGCCATACTGACCTGCAGTTGCACTTATATCATCGACAGCAATGTCTGTGTATGTAAGAGCGTAGTTTGAAGTAAGATTGCCGTCCTGGAAATCGACTGAATACTGCGATCCCACATCGTCAACATCATATTTGCCAAGGTAAAGGTTATCAAACCAGAAGAAAGATTCATTTACAAAGGTTGCCGCAGTTCCGCTTCCACGGTCGTGACCAAACTTAACTGTGGTTATGGGAGTTTGGTATTTAGTCTGGAATCCGGAAATACGCTTTGTGGTGTTATCGTCGGTTTTTACAATTGTGAGGTCGTAGTATCCTGTTTCGGTATCCATGATAAGGTCAATGTCATACCACACATCGCCTGTTTTGTCATAGCCTGTAAAAAGTGTCTGACCAAAGGCTGTGATGTTATCATAGAACATGATTTCGGCAGCACCCTGACCGTTGAGGTAGATACCGCAAAGCTTGGTATTTTGGAACTTAACCGAGGTTTTCAGATGGAACTGAGGAAGTGAATAACCGCTGATGTTAAGCTGAGGATATTCATATCGTTGAACTGTCATTGAGGTATTTTCTGCTCCGGGATAAGGAGTACCGTAAACGCAGGCACTCACACCTTTGTCGGTTTCCAATGCTTTTAAAACACTGAGTTCGGGGTTTGACTGATAACCAAAGCCATAGCTATAATTTGAAGAAAGACCTTCGGCAAAGCCCTCGCCGGCATTCTGATCCTTGAGGTTTTCAAAGTCCATAAGCGGGAATTCGTCTTCTTCGCTGATAGTAAACTTGTCAACGGAGTTGATGCTTACATTGTCCCAATATACCTTAATGTCGTTTCTGGTGGAATCCTGAGGTGAATGATAGATATACATTGTTCCAATGTTTTTAAGTGCCTTCGGCGATGTACCTGTCATATTGATATATTCTTTTCCGTCTTCATAGACTATGGCATGGAACTGACTGTTGTCTACATTATAGGTAATGTCCACATCATACCACAAATCAGGCTGAAAGGCTTTGCCCGAAGATATTCCGAATATGGAAATAAGTCTGCTTGCTTCGTGGCTGAACAATATGGGATATGATTCGTCATAGCCGCCTGTGGTTGTGGTTCGAAGCTTTATGGCTCTCTGACAGTAAATGTTGCTGGAGTTCTTTTCTGTGTAAACAGATGCGGTTATTCTTACTGTGCCGTTAAGTCCGCGGTTTGCGTTGTTATTTACAACATTCGGAGTAATAGCACCCTGAATGTAGGGCTGGTTTGCTCCGGATTCATACCATTCGTGATAATAGAGGCTCTTTCCGTAACGAGCATCGGGAGCAGTTTTAACATCAACGTATGCATACTTTGTGCTTGAAAGACCTGCTCCGATTAGACCCGAACCGTAGTTTACGTTGCCAAAGTTAGCCTTGTAGGTGCCGCCTTCTGCAACATCACAGTTACCGGTTGCAAACTTCAGAGTGCCGTCTGCGTTTGTTTCGTCAAATGTGATGGTGTTCATATGGTAATTCTGATGTGCCGATACCGTTACTATCGACATAGATGCGAAACAAGATGCTAAAAGTGCAAGAGTGATAATTACACTTAAAAATTTTCTCATTTTCATAAAAACATCTCTTTCTGTTTCATTTTTTCAAATTGGGGTTTAACGCTGTGTTTAGCACGAGGACGAAAGGCTCCCTTGTGTAAAGGGAGCTGTCACGAAGTGACTGAGGGATTGTTAAATAATAAACTCTCAAACAATCACAAATACTGCAATTGAGGCAGTTTGTTACAATCCCTCCACCGCTTAGGCGGTCCCCCTCCCTTTACACAAGGGAGGCTCTCGCTCCGGTGCAAATTCCATCTTCAAACAGCTCGACAAACCCCAATTTACATTTCTTTAAATCAGCTCAATGAATATTCAGCATATTCAGACGGTGTCATAAATACAGCGCCCTGATCCTTGAGCCAAAGGAGAAAATCATAATAGGTATTGCCTTCTCCGCCGTAGATTTTGCCGTCAGATGCTTCAACGGTTCCCCAACCGTGGCAGGGATGTGACTGGAGAAGAACATATTTATAACCGTTTTCAACTGCACTGTTCCAATCGGTTTTAAGGTCTTCGAGCTGACGGACAACTGTTACCTTGCTGTCACCCTCTGCATATCCTTTTTTATAGACACCAACTTCAACGGTGATGGATTTGTTGAGAGTTACAAAGCTGTTTTCTTCGTCAAAGAAACCTAACGACTCAAGATTTGCATCTGTCCCCAAAATCATGGCAGCCTTGAACTGAGGATACTGATTGAGAATGTTCTTCAGGTTTTCGCTGTGTGCATTCCAAGGTGGATTGAATGCTGTGTAGTTTATTCCTGCCTCGGAAGAAGCTTTAACCGCTTTTTCAAAATCGGCAAGCTGTTCTTCGTAGGTTGCATTTGAAAAATGAATGTCGGAAGCATGACCGTGGTTCCACAATTCAATGAGAGGATCGTCACTGAGTGCTTTGAGTCTTGCTTTTGTGTTGGCATCTGCACTGTCGAGAGTGTAGGTCATGAGACCAAATCCCATTTTGATGTTGTGTTCTCTTGCCCAGTCGGCAACACCTTCAAAGGTGTCAAGTCTTGTGCCGCCGCCAAGGTCATCAAGCTTTACAATGACAATTGGTTTGTCGGTTGTAAAGGAAAGAGTGCTTGGATTGGAAAGAGGTTTTGCATTTGAAATATCCCACATGAAGGTTTTAAGTTCATAGAACTTGCCGTCATCGGGAACTGTGAGAGTAACTTCGGGGAATGCTCCTTCACTTGTTACGGGCACTTTTATTGTCTTTACTGCAACGAGGTCGCCTTTGTTGTACATACCCATTGCAAAAAGCATATCAAAGTCATTGCCATTGAATGCATATGCCGAAACGCTTGCTGTTACATCGCCCGGAGTGAGAAGGCTGAGAGCTTCTTTTTCTTCGCCGTTAATTCTGTAGAAGGCAGGAGTGCCGAGAACGAGATCGGGAAGCATGGTGTTAAATTCTACAACATCGCTCATGGTGTTACCGTAAACATCGGTAAGATTGTCAATTGTAATGTGATAGTGAGAATCGGTATCTTTTTCAAAGCTGATTGTTGCACTCTTGCCGTCTTCGGCAAATTCAACTGTTTTCTCGGTTATTTCGCAAGTACTGTCAATTGTACCGTTGGGTTTGTACACCTTGAAGGAATCAGCCGAGGGATTTGAAAGTTTTGTGGAAAATTCCACAACAACATCATCAAATATGCTGATGTCTGATTTTGCATTGTGATTCGTTATTTCAAGAGGAATCTTTGATTCATAGTGAATGTTGTCAATTGTGAAAAGCGAAGTGCCTGCACCCTGTTCGATATTGATGTAGGGATTTGCATTGACATTTGCACTCACACCGCCAAGTGACACTACGGCAGTTGATGTTTCTCCGTGAGATGCATTAATGGTGAGTCTGTATACCTTTCCGGCTTCAAGAGTTGCCATTTCTTCACCAAGGGTAAGGTCGCCGATGGTGCCTATTGTTGCAACGGCAGTGTCCCCTATTTTGATTGTTCTTTCTGCATCAAAATTGTCAAAGCAAAGGTCAGCTTCAAAAATGTAACCGGAGCTTGCTTTGTCGTGGGGAAGGAAAATTGAAGCCTTTGGTGATGCGTTTGTCATTGACTCAATTCTGAAATTTTGGGTTGAGGATGTCGCATAGTCTACATCAATGTTTATATCGGTGAGTGTGAGTGTGCTTGTCTTTTCGGCATCACCTGTGGGTTTTACATAAATCTTGAAGGGATCCCAGGGACCTGATGGCCTGCCCGAACCATAACCCGCACTTGATTCTTTAATTGTTCCGTTTACATCCATCACACCTTTTACATTTGTTGATGAAATTGTGCATCCTGCCTGCATTGTGTGGGTGATGATATATTCATTGCCAACAACAAGGAAGCCTTCGGTTTTAGGTCTTGCAGACTGATTGCATTTAACCTGTCCGGTGGGAAGAATTTCGAGAATCGGGAGATTGCCGAAATATACTATTTTGTTAGAGTTAAGGTCTTCCAGTTTGAATTTTGCGGTAATTGTGTATTTGGGTTTGTCCTGAATAAAGGGGATTGCAAAGCTGTCTTCAGCCTTTACTTCCTTTCCTTCTTCATCGGTCTGTGATTCGGCATTCAAATTGCCAAGCTCTCCGGCAGTTGCGGAAAGTGAATCCATTTTGATGCCTTCGTAGGTTACGCTGTAACCGCCGGGATATTTTGTGTCTTCAAAGTCATGTGTGTATTCCGAGCCGACATCTTCAACGGTGTAGTTTCCGATGTAGAGGTTGTCTATATAATAGAAGGATTCATTCACAAAAGTTGCCGCAGTTCCGCTACCGCGGTCGTGACCAAACTTAACTGTGGTTATGGGAGTTTGGTATTTAGTCTGGAATCCGGAAATATGCTTTGTGGTGTTGTCGTCGGTTTTTACCATTGTGAGGTCATAGTAGCCGGTTTCGGTATCCATGATAAGGTCAATGTCATACCACACATCACCTGTTTTGTCATAGCCTGTGAAAAGTGTCTGACCAAAGGCTGTGATGTTGTCGTAGAACATGATTTCAGCAGCACTCTGACCGTTTAGGTAGATACCGCAAAGCTTGGTGTTTTCAAATTTAACCGAGCCTTTCAGGTGGAACTGAGGAAGTGAATAACCGCTGATGTTAAGCTGAGGATATTCATATCGTTGAACTGTCATTGAGGTATTTTCTGCTCCGGGATAAGGAGTACCGTAAACGCAGGCACTCACACCCTTGTCGGTTTCCAATGCTTTTAAAACGCTGAGTTCGGGATTTGACTGATAACCGAAGCCGTAGGTGTAGGTTGAAGGAAGACCTTCTGCAAAGCCTTTTCCTGCTTCCTGATCCTTAAGATTTTCAAAATCCATCACGGGATAGAGGCTGTCGGCTGAAATTTTGAAGTTGTTGACCGACTGAACCTGAAGGTTATCCCAGTAGATTTTTTGATTGTTACGGATATCGCCGGCAGGTGAATGATACAAATATACGGTGTCAACATTGCCCAGAAGCTTGCCTGTGGAAGTGCCGGTCATATCGACAAAATCTTTGCCGTCTTCCAAAATTATTACATGGAACTGATTGGTGTCGATGTTATAGGTGATATCCATATCATACCAAGTGTCGGCAATGAATGTTCTGCCCGTTGACTGACCAAAAACCGAGATTCCTTTGCTTGCTTCATGAGAGAAAAGAACCGCAAACTGTTCACGATAGGTAGTGTCGAGAGGTGAAGGAACTGTCGAACGAAGCTTGATGGCTCTCTGAATGTAGAGATCGTTGCTGTTTTTCTCGGTGTAAAGAGATGCCTTGATGTTTATTGTTCCGTTAAGGTCATTGTTTGGAGTAAGCGGTGACTGAACATAAACAGTTGTTGCACCTTCTCCGTATTTTTCGCTGATTAAAAGGCTCTTTCCATAGCGGTCATCGGGAGCTGCGGCAACGTCTGCATAGTGCCACTGATTGCATTTAAAACCCGAAGAAAACCTTGCACCGTCCGATGAAATGCTTGCCATGTCTTTGTAGGTACCGTCGGTGGTGGTGTTATTGCCTGTGCCATAGAGGTAGCCTGTGGGGTTTGTTTCTGACAACTCATCAAATGTTATCATTGTCATTTTGTGGTTCTGATGTGCCGATACATTGAGCGAGCCAAAGCCTGCAATGAGAGATGCAAGCATTGTGAGTGTCAACACAAAGCTTAATACTTTTTTCATTTAAAATCCTCCTTATAAATTAATTTATTTTATTGTTTTTGATTATGGGGATTAGTTTATTATCTTTCCAAACGAAAACCGATGCTTCATATTTTTTGCCGTCATCGGGAATATCAAACTTATCGGTCACGGTAATCTTATCAGAAAGACTAATTTTTTGGGAACGAACACTCACCAATTTTTTTGATTCATTCATTGGAGAATCAAATTCTGTTTTCTTTCCTATATATATATCATCAAGCAAAACCTCATGATATTGATAGGGATAGCTGTTTTGCTGAAAACGGAAATGTTTTTTTGAATCATCAAAATATGATTTTACCATGTCGGAGGTTCCCGTGACGGTTTGTGTTTTTAAT
Source organism: Clostridia bacterium (assembly GCA_017416845.1). Classification (GTDB taxonomy): domain Bacteria; phylum Bacillota; class Clostridia; order UMGS1810; family UMGS1810; genus RGIG1828. Next base: position 3,909 of record JAFQBA010000056.1, on the reverse strand, counting down.
GTATCCTCCGAATCTGTTACGGTAAGAGAATAGCTTCCGTCAGATTTGAAAATGATTTCAAAATCATACCATTTGTCCGGATTGTTCTTTGCATCGAGAGTTGTCAGATTATTCATCAGAGATATTCCGCTTTGGGGTGCATATGAAACAATCGGGAAGGAGCCGTCAAGAGATGAATATATCATAAAGAGATATGCACCTTTGAAATTGGCTGAAAAACTAATCTCAAATTCATCCCCCATATCATTTGGAACGAAATAGAGTCTTGGATATTGAAAGTCGTTGTCAGCAATATCTTCGGTGCCGGGAACAGGATCGTCGCTTGCATTAACCCTGCCGTCACCGTTGGTATCTTCAACATATTTTTGGTGTGCCTCAAACCTGAGACCGTCTCCGTTTTTACCAAAGTTGCCGTAAGACAGAATTTTTAGCTTTGAGCCGACGGAGTAACCGTAGGACCATGTGCCGTCAAGTCCATCGGGCATTGAATTTTTGTCTTCCTCGCCCGTGAAGCCTTCAAAGGTGAGCGGTCTTTTTTCGGTTTGCGTGCCGGTTTGGTAAAGTGCAGTTATAACGTCGATGGTTGCTTTGTCTTCAAGTTCTGCACCATATTCAAATCCGTCAAAGGTATATGCTCCGAATTCTGAAATGCTCACAGAATCCGAAAGAGCAGTAAGCTTCAGATGGGTCAGTGTCTTATCTGCAAAAAACACTGTTTCGCCGTCTGATTTCAGCTCTGATGCATATTCATAATTTATACCGTCTGATGAAACAAACAGTGCCGCATCAACGTTTGTTCCCTTTGCAATCACATAATTCACAAGAGATTTTTCGTTAAGCTTGTATGTAACCGATTCGCCATTGCCAAGGATGACCGATGTTGCGGTGTTTTCATCCGCCGACATATAAGAATTTGGCGATGATGAAATGATTTCTCTGAATCCAAGTTTTTTGTAACCTGATTTTTCAATGATGTCATTTTCTTCGGACAGACTCACCCTATAAGTTACGTTTGAACTTGAATTACCAACGGTAACAAAGGCATTGCCGGGAAGGGAGTCGGGGTATTCAACAGAAACGGATGATGTAGATTCTGCCTTTATGACGGGCATTTTGCCTGTTTGGCAACGATTGTATTCATAAGCGAACACATCGGGATTAAAATCTTCAACAATGTTTCCGTCCACCGTAAGGCTTGTGAGCCTTGCACTGCTCCCCTCTGTATCACTGCCATCGAGAGTCCATGTTGAAATTGGAGTGACAGCAGGAAGCGGTGTGCTTTGGTAATAAATTCCCGGGGTGAAAAAAACTGCAATGTCTGCATTTTCAACTCCCGAAAGGTGAATGAATAGCTTTTGAAAACCTTTGTTGGGGTTCTGCCCTGCTCCGTTTGGCGAGGAAGGAAGCGGTTTTGGTTCCATCACTGCAAATTCGCCGTCTGTAAGAAGGGTTGCATACATCTTGTTGCCGTTAATATCAAGCTCGGCAACCTTATTGTTATTCAGAAGAGTTATATTGGCTTTGGTATGCATAAACCAATAAAGTTCGTTTTCGTTATTTCCTGTGGGGGTTATGCCCCTTACCTCATCCTGAAGAAGAATTGATGTGCGGTTGTTGGTAAACTTCATACCCCTTGTGGCAGACGTAGCATAACCTTCGTAAGCCTCGGTCATATCAACCACTGCAATTGATGAGGATGAGTTATATTCATGGCGTCTTATGATGCCGGTTGCGTCGAGGCTTTGGTCATATACTCTGCCGTTGGGGTTTATCACAAGGGTGTTGTGACCCTCGGCTCGGTTGCGATACTTCTCATAATAGGGAATCATGAGATTATAATCTTCAAGACCGAGATCCGATGCGAATCGGTCACCGAAGGAATCTATAACAAATTCGCCAATATCAAGATGCCCCTGGGCAGGCTTGTTGGCTCCGCCATGAAGCCCTGCAAAAATGAGACCGTTTTTGACGTCCGCATTACGCATTGTAACAATCTCGGAGGTTTTGAGATAGTAATCGGTATTCAGGGATATTCGCTTTGGATCAAAGCTTCTTGTGCAATAGATCATATCTCTGAAACACGGGTCAAGGTCATTGTCTGCCATCAGCATAAACCGCTGATTTGCAAAGTCATCTCTGCCAAAATAGTCTGCATAGAAGAAAAGCTCTTTACTGCTTGGAATTTCGTGGGCTCTCACTTCTCCGGCATTTGAAATGTTAAATGAATACTCTCCGATTAAAGCAAAGGGAACCTCCGATGATTCGAGAACTCCGGGGGCTTGGAGTATGCCATAATCGGTGCCTGCGGCGCTGATTAGTGATGCGCAGGTTTCGGTGAGGGTTTCGTTGGTGAGTCTTGCATAGGCAGGACCCTCATACCAGTCACCGCTTGGCGACATGCAGGTTACACCATAGGAAATAGCTTTAACCGAATCTTCAAGAACCTGCTCACACTTTTGTCTGTCTTCGCCTTCGCAATCGTCATATATGGCAAGTGCCGCCATAAGTGCTCCGCCGCAACATACAAAATTCCAGTTGTCGGATTGATTGAAAAAGTAGTAGGCTCTGGGATTAGGTGACCATGAGCTGTAGACCGGTTTGCCATCATATATATCACACATAACTGCCATACCCTTATCTACAATGGCACGTCGCATAAGTGCTTTTTGCTCATCGTTGAGCCAATCATAGAGCCAGTCATAGCCAAGTGCCATACCGTTCATAATCTGCCCCGTGTCGAGAAGATGAATGGGGTTCCAGTCGGGGAATTCATCGCCCGAAACTGTTTCGATGGCTTCCCATGCGTTTTGTGCATAGGTTTCATCCCCCGTGACCTTATACATGAAAGCGTTAAAGCCAACCTTGCCATAGAGTATGCCGGAATGCTGTCTCATTCTGATGTGGTCTGTGGGACCGTATGGCGGAAGGTCGGTGTCTGTCCAGACCTTAGCCTGTGCCTTAATGCGGCTGAGCCAATATTCTTTGAGAGGCTGGAAGCTGTCGGACGAAACAACCCCGGTTTCCTGCCTTATTCTTTCAAAGGTTTCATCTGTCGCCATAATCCGAGGATGATTGCCGTCGGGATTCTTTTTTTCTATGTCAGAAATAATCTTTGATGCATCGGGCAGGTCGAAAAACATCTGACCAATGATTCCCGAAAGCATTTTTCTGTCGTTGTGCCAGGTGTAGGACACATCGCTTTGTCCCACAAGATATAAATCGGAAAGACTGTCATCAAACATTTTAAGTCCGACGGTATCTGCATAGACCTTAAGAGAAATATAGTCAATTCCGTCTTTTGTTCGGGTGTGCGTTGTGACATCTTTGCCGTCTACATAGATTAAGCCGCCGTATTTTGTATGGTTCGTGAGAAAAATGTAATCCAGAGAAGACATCGGAACAAAAATCATACCGTCTTCCTTGAAGCTTTCTCCGGCAAGGCTTACAATGCCAAAATCTGTGACAGCACGGTCGGCTCCGGGGTAAAAGGATGCAAATCCCTTTGTTTTTGCTTCGGATAAGACCTCATTTTTTGTGGATATATAGTCCGCTTTTGCCGGTTGGGGAAAGAAAGAAAAAACCGAAGCGGCACAAAAAGTTGCCACAAGACCTGATAATATCTTTGTTTTCACAATGCATCACCACACTTTCTTTTTTGTTTATCGTCATACAAATATCTGTTAGGGATAACAGGTATTTGTGTGACGATAAATAGGTTTATAAGTTTTTCAAATTGGGGTTTGTCGGGGTGTTTGAAGATGGAATTTGCACCGGAGCGAGAGCCTCCCTTGTGTAAAGGGGCGATGCTTGCCGGTGGCAAGCGTTTATCGCCGACCGAATCGAAGATGAGACGGGGACCGCGTAAGCGGTGGAGGGATTGTAACAAACTGCCTCAATTGCAGTATTTGT
>JAFQBA010000055.1 GCA_017416845.1 Clostridia bacterium | reverse complement strand
TGATGAATTGAAGAAATATATTCATTACTACAACAATGAAAGAATTTCCTTAAAACTAAAAGGAATGAGTCCGGTACAATACCGAACTCATTCACAAGCAAGTTAATATTTAATTTTGTCTAAACTTTGGGGTTCACTTCAGAAAAACCTACGTTATATTTATCAGCCGCCCCTTTGGTTACGCTGAAATATTCAATAAGCTCGTCAATTTCTTTATTCCAGAAATAATCGTTATTTTTGAAATTGACAAAATGGTCTATGTTATAGTCCACAGCTTCAAAGCCGCTTTCGCTGATTAACTTAAATTTTTCTTCAAGAAATTCTCTGTCGTTTGTTGTGGCTCTGAAAATGCCGCCTGTCTGAACCGAAATTTTTAAAGAGCTATTTTCCATTTTATTCATCCTCTTTTCGTTTTATATAACACTTCTAAATTTTTTTATGTTATCTTCGAGAGAATTTGATTTTTCAAATACACTTGAAGTACCTGCAACAAAAATATTTGCACCTGCTGTGCTCATAAGAGTTGCGTTTTCAAAGCTGACATTGCCGTCAACTTCAATTTCGATGTGTTCATAACCGTTTTTGTCAAGATATTCACGCAAGACTTCAATCTTTTTAAGCGTAGATTTTACAAGCTTTTGTCCGGCAAATCCGGGGTTCACGGTCATAACAAGAACACCGTCTATGTCGTCCAAAACGTTCTCGAGCATTATAATGGGAGTTGCAGGGTTTATGGCAACCATTGGTTTTGCTCTGCGTTCTTTTATCATTGCTGTTGCTTTTTGAAGATGCTTTGTTGATTCATAATGAACCGACACATAATCCCCTTCGCCAAATTCAAACCAGTCAAGTTTGTTTTCGGGATTGTTTATCATAAGGTGAATATCAAGTGGGATTTTTGAATTTTTCTTTAGTGCTTTAACAAAATCAGTGCCAAGGGTATAATTTGGTACGAAACTGCCGTCCATAACATCAACATGGATATATTCTACACCGCAGTTTGTAAAAATGTCAATATGTTTTCTTAAATCCATATAATCTGCGCACATTATTGATGGTGAAATTTTTTTAATCATTGTTTATCTCCTGTTATTCTATGTAATAGCTTTGTGTATCTGCGTGGTTTCCCTGTTCATCGGTAACAGATATTCGAAAATACACATCAGCATCACAAATCTCAAATTCTGCCTCAGTTAAATATTCTCCCCTTAAAGCATTGACCGCTTCGCTTCGTCTGCCACGGGTTGAATATGAAATTCTCTTTGCATCACTGCATTTTATTTTAACCTTTCCGTTTTCAATATATAGTTCATTTATAAGCGGACCGTGAGAAGAATAAAAGTCTCCATTTAGCAAAGCGGAAATTATATTCTTATATGTAAGGGTTTCGCAGTTCACCATAACAAATGCGCCGAGGCTTTTGTCTTTGTCGTGATTATCATCTCCGCAGCTTGCAAAAACTCTTTTCCCTGCCCGATGAAAATTGTCGTGAGCTTTTATTTCGTAGGAATTAATTCCCATAAGATTGCAAGCGTGATTATATATCTCAACGCCCCAAAGTCCCTCATAGCCAAGATAGTCGGTGCTGTTTTCAAGTGACCAGCCGGGATGGTTGTAGGCTACAAAAAAGTTTGCATCATTTAGGTTTTTTATTAAATTACTTATGCCCTCTGCTCCGTATGCTCGGTCATCTGAACCGTATTTTTGGATGAGAATCTCTTTTTGTCCGGCATCGGAATAACGGTCGAGTTTGGGGCAATAGCATATACTTTGAGCATTATGTTGTTCTTTGGCATACAAATTAAGATGACAAACCTTCATATCGGGATTCTTAAATACGGATTTTGTAATATCTTCCTTTATACCATATTCTGCACCTGTTATCGTAATAAACCCGTCGTCATCAAGATATGAATGGTCATACACAACCTCGTGGTCTGTAATTGCAATGAAACTATAGCCATGGGATTTGTATAAAGCTTTTAATTCCCACGGTGTCTGACTTCCGTCGGAAAATGTGCTGTGAGCGTGCATATTCCCTTTGTAAAAGGGTTTTTGAGATGTTAAAAGAGTTTTACTTTTCATTTTTCATCACCCATATTAAGCATAACCTTGTTAAAAAACTCTGTTTTGTTTTTCATCATTTCAAACGCCGTATTGCACTGTGAAAGTGCAAATTTGTGGGTAATAAGAGGTTTAACATCAATCTTTCCCTCAGCCATTGCCAGAAGGCTTTCTTTCCAGTCATTTTCGTTTGTGCCAAACAAAGAATTCCACGTACCGCAAACATTCAGTTCTTTTCTGAGAATGTGCCAGTATGTTTGTTGCGAAAGATTTATTTCACCTGCGGGATTCCCCATGAAAACAACTCTTTTTCGAGGTGAAACCGCTTCAAGGCAGGATTTTAAAGCATCAGAAAATCCGGTTCCCTCCAATGCACAGTCGATACGAACACCTTTTTTGTATTCACAAAAACCAAGCTTTTCTGCAAAGTTGATTTTTCTCTCATCAATATCTTTATAATAAACCTCCGATGCACCAAAAAGCTTTGCCCACTGTCCGACAATCAGACCGATGGGTCCTGCTCCGGTTATAAAAACGTTATCTCCGTTTTTAATGTTAAGTTTTAATGCGGCATGACGAGCAACTGAAACCGGTTCGCACATTGCACCCTCATCAAAGCTAAGCCCGTCAGGCAACAAAAGAAGATTCCATCTTTTGACGGCAATATATTCTGTCATACCACCGTCACGGCGTGAGCCGTAATAATCATAGTTTTCGCAAGTGGCATAGTTTTCATTTTTGCAGCTTTCACACTTAAAACACGGAATAAGAGGAAAAACGGCTACTCTTTTTCCAAAAAGTTTGTTTTCACAATCAAAAACAACTTCTCCCGAAAATTCATGACCGATTACCGTGGGGAAATGATATGTTCCCTTTTTAAATACACGGTCAATGTCACTTCCGCAAATGCCACAGCTTTTTACACGAATTAAAACTTCATCATCACTTGGAGTTTCAACCAAAGTAGTTTCATAACGTAAATCACAAACTCCGTGTAACACTGCAGAATTATTCTTTTGTAACACAAAATCGCCTACTTTACTTTTATAAATTTTTATGCTATTATAATACAAACGAACGCAAATGAAAATATATGGCGAGATTATTGATAAACAATCACTAATTACGAAATTATACGAAAGTTTGCGAAGAAAAACGAAAAGAGAATGAGATATGTATACTATTGAAAGACACTCGGAAATATTGAATATTCTTGAAGAAAAAAAGAGTATAAGCGTTGAAAAGCTCTCGAAAATGCTTTATGTAAGTGCTCCAACCATCCGTCGTGATCTGAGCCTGCTTGAAAGTCAGGGACGGGTTATGCGAACCCACGGAGGAGTGGTGCTGAAGCAAGCTGCCGAAAAGGAAATACCATTGATGCTCAGAGAAGATCAGAACAGTGATTCGAAAAAAATCATTGCAAAAAAAGCCACTGAATTTGTCCGCGACGGCGACGTGATTTTTCTTGATGCATCATCAACCGTTGCTCACATTGTTCCATACCTTAAAAATTTTAAAGACATTATTGTTGTGACCAACAGTCCCCTAATCTCAATGAAGCTTGGTGAAGAAGGCATCAGAAATTATTGCACGGGAGGACTTTTGCTCATTCACTCTGTTGCATATGTAGGAAGCGAAGCTGAACGCTTTGTTTCTACAATCAACGCGGATGTTTTGTTCTTTTCAAGTCGTGGTTATGAAGAAAACGGAAATATAACAGATTCATCGGTTGAGGAAGCTTCTATAAGAAAAGCTATGATGAAAAACAGCGAAAAAGCATATTATTTATGTGATGACAGTAAAAAGAACAAAAAATATATGTATAATATTTGCAGTTTTAAAGATGTGACAAAAATAGTTACCGAGACAGAGTAATAAAGCGAAGTTTGTCCACATAGGGATTTGTGAATAGGATTTAAATTGGAGTTTATCGGTGACGTAAAAAAAGTCCAGACCGCAAAAAGGCAACAATATAATTTTAATAATCGTGATAATACACATCATAATTTGAAATGATTTCAAATAGGATGAAAAATATCTTTGCAAGATATTTTTCTCTGATTTTTGCCTTTTTGCTCTTGCCAAATCTCACCCTCGCAGTACCTTTGTACAGCTTCGGGCACGTGCGAATCGGGAATACTTCCCGACTCGCATTC
>JAFQBA010000054.1 GCA_017416845.1 Clostridia bacterium | reverse complement strand
GAATGCGAGTCGGGAAGTATTCCCGATTCGCACGTGCCCGAAGCTGTACAAAGGTACTGCGAGGGTGAGATTTGGCAAGAGCAAAAAGGCAAAAATCAGAGAAAAATATCTTGCAAAGATATTTTTCATCCTATTTGAAATTATTTCAAATTATGATGTGTGTTATCACTATTTTTAAAATTATATCATTGCCTTTTTGCGGTCTGGACTTTTTTTACGTCACCGATAAACTCAAATTATACTTCACAACCTATAAAATATTCAAGGAGTTTTCTATGTCATATGTTTTACTGATTATGGTTGTCATTTTCACATCACTTCAAAACGTGTTTGTGAAACAGTTTGAAAAAAAGTGCAACGGCGGTGAGTGGCTTTTTTCGGCAACTACCGTATTTTTTGCGGAAATATTATTTGTTATTTCGTTTTTGATAACAAACAAAAACGGATTTGACATTTCAAAAGAAACACTTATTTTTTCGGTGTTATTCTCACTTTTTTATTCTGTGGGGATGATCGGACAAGTGTTTGCAATTAAAAACGGTTCTATGGCACTAACTTCTCTCATGATATCATTTTCCCTTCTTATACCGACATTTTTCGGCATAATAGTGTTAAACGAAGAAGCAGGAGTACTTTCATACACAGGGCTTGTTTTTCTCTTAATTTCTCTTTATCTTGTTAACTACGCTAAAGAAAAAGATGCTTCAAATCAGAAAATCACATTCAAGTGGATAATATTTGTGCTTCTTGCATCAATAGGCAATGGCGGTTGTGCTGTTGTCCAGAGAACTCAACAGATATATCAAAACGGTCATTTTAAAGATGAATTTATGATAATTGCTCTGTCTGTGGTTTTGATTGAGCTTTTAACAATTTCTTTAATAAAGGAGAAAAACCATATCAAAACATTGAAAATTGCACTATTACCCGCTTTTTCACGCGGAGTGTCAAACGGTTTGGTAAACAGCCTTTGTCTCACCCTTTCGCTTATGATGCCGGCATCGGTTATGTATCCGGTTTCTTCGGGCGGAGGAATTGCACTTACCGCATTTATTGCCGTTGCTTTTTATCGTGAAAAGCTTTCATCCAAACAACTTATCGGTCTTGTTTTCGGAATTGTGTCGGTGGTGTTGCTTAGTATAATTTAATAAATATTCTTTTAAAAAAACATCAGCCATATTTTATGGCTGATGTTTTTTGTTGTGCTTTATAATTATTTCATCATTTCTCTGAAGCGGTAAATAACAGTTGCGGCTTGTGCTCTTGTTGCAGTAGCTTTTGGAGCAAAGGAGCCATCCGACATTCCGTTTATGAGTCCGATAGAGCTTGCAAGCTTAACCGAAGCTTCTGCCCAGGGAGCAATTGAAGCTTTGTCGGTAAACGAAAGCTTGGCTTTGCTTGCATCAAAGGGCGGGAACTTCCAGTTATAGCTTCTTGCAAGAATTGCCGCCATTTCCTCACGGGAAATAATATCGTTTGGTCTGAATACCGTGTCTGAACTGATAAGCCCTGCATCGAGTGCTGATTTAAGTGTTTCAGAGTACCAGTCATTTTTCGATACATCCGAATACGGGAGTGAAATAGCCGATTTTGGAACATCAAGCACACGAACAATGAGAGCAATAAATTCGCTTCTTGTGATGCTGTCCTCCGGTGCAAAGATGCCGTCCTGTTTCCCTTTTATAATTCCGGCATTGTAAAGTGCAGTAATATCACTTTCTGCCCAGTGACCCGAAATGTCGGCAAGCTTTGTGCTTTCTACCGTTTCACCGCCTGTCACGGGAGGTGTGGGAGTGACGGGAACAGAGGGTACACTTGTTGAACCTCCGCTTACGCCCCAACTTCCGCCGGAGGAAGAACCCGATGAAACATCGGAGCCTGCATTTTTGTCATAGGTGATGTATCTTCCGTCGGTGGTAAACTTTGTTTTAACATTATTCACATACACACTCTTTATGTCAAAGGGAGAATAAACTTTGAGATCCGAAAGAGAAATTTCTTCCGAAGACTGAATATCCATTCTGCTGCCTGAAAGGCTTACAGAAATGTCTGACAGTCTATCTTCTGATTCAAGCAAGACTTTTCCGTTCTTTTTAACCACGGTTGCACCGTTCATAATCACCATGTCGGCATTGCCGTCAACATCCTCATGAACAAACGCCATCTGACCGTTTGTGGAATAGTCACCAAAGCTTCTTGTGTCTTTTGCTCCATCTTCATGGGACAGATAGTAATAGCCGTTAGTTTCGCTTCCGTCTGTCACTGTGGTGAGCTTTAAGGCTGTTGAAACGGTTGTATCGGTGCCGGTGGAAAGTCTTTCAACCTTCACATCGGAATCTGCACTGTTTGTGGGAACAAGAGCAGTGTCAAATGTCACATCGCCCGATGCAATCTTATTAAAATAACCATAGGGATTTTCGGTGGGAGAACCGATTGACTGTGCCCAGTAGCCTTCTGCTTCTTCAAGGGCATTAGCATCGGAGTCGGCAGATGCCACGGTAATGTTTATGTTGTCGTCATTGTTTGAATACATAACATTGTTTTCGGCATCAACCGTCATTTTTGCTGTTGGCATCATGTGCCAGTTCTGCTTGATGTCGTTTTCTGCACTGTCATCATCGGGGTCAATGTAATCGGAAACAATCCAGTAATATGGTTTTACAAAAAGAATTGTTCTTGTGTGATTGAAGCCCTCGTTTGACGTGGTCGACTGTGAAAGAAAATCGTATGCCGAATTTGTTTTCCAGTTGTGGATTTTTCCGTATTCTTCAATAGCTTCGGGAGTTGCATTTTCGTTAAAATCTTGAACTCCGTCATTAATTGACACGGTGTTATGCATCTTTGTGCTTCGTCCAAGCTCACGAAGAGCACCCGATGTGTAAGTAAATGAACCTGCATCGGTGAGAAGGAGCTTTCCGAATGCCGCCACGGTTACATGGTTACGGTCGGCATGACCGTGGCTTCCGTATTCATAACCGCGCACCTGAGTTGCCAAATATAGAGAGGTGTCTGTCCAATCAGAACGCATAAAGGTGTATTTGCCAATGGGGAACTGTTTGGAAGTCCAGTTTGGTTTTGTACCTTTTGCTCCGTGAGAGTCAATATATGTAAGTTCATCGTCTTCAAAAATCTCATCTGTAGCCGGATACCTTCTTCCTGTACCGCCCACGGAATAACCCGAGTCACCGTATGCATAACTTATGCCACCCGGTGCAAAGGTCAAAAGGTTATAGTATGTTCCGTCATAGAGCTTTTTGAGGGCTTTTTCGGAAATGGAATATCCTTTGTTTTTCATTTCGCCATAGGTGGCGATGTAACCACTGTGAGAACCCGAAGAATATCCGCCGGTAGGCTCAATATAGGTTCCGTCTTCATAGTAGTTATCTTCCATAAGCTTTATGCTGTAGTTGTGAGCATATTCTGTCCAGTTAACCTCACTGCCGTTTGTGCCGTTGGCGGCGGCAAACTCGGGGAATGCATAAGCTGCACGATAAAGATACATCATAATGGACTGTGCCCAGTTACCGCTTGTGGAGTGATATGTTCTTGAGGCTTCCGCTATGTGCCACAAATGCTTCATTATGGCTGTGCAGCTGTCGGGAGTCATATATTCACTTTCGCAAAGTGCATCAATAACCGTGAGAAGCTGAGCAAGTCTTTCTGTTGCATCGAGGCTTCGGGGATATTGTCCGATGGGGCCTTGTCCGTCATACCAGCCTTTGCTTCCGCAGTCATTAATAAAGTCCATAAGCTGACGGATTGCACGGTAGGCATAGATTTCCTCCCCGGAATATTCATATTCATAAATCATTGATGTAAGCCATGGGAAACGGCCTATCTGATACATATATTCAACATCGGCATTTGAAAACGTGCCCCAATCTATTCCGCCGGGCTGACCGTTAAATGACCTGTAGTCATATACGTGAGATTTAAATACAAGATTTTCTTCTTCCCAAAGGGTGCTGTAGGAGCCGATAATCGTAATTCGTTTCTTTTCGTTGTCTGCAAGAGAGGCTTTTGCCTTAAACACAAGCTTTGCAGAGGTTATGCCCGAAAGGTTTTTGAGAGAAGAGATGTCAAATTTGATTTTTGAACGGTATGTTTCGTCTCCAAGGTCTGCCCCTTGCATTTTTACATACATTTTATCTTCTCTGCCAAAGTTTTCATCAGAATAGCTTCCAAGGCGGATATAACCGTCATCAATGGCTTCAAAATCTCTTACATTTCCGTTTACGGTAAGTCTTAAAATCGGTGCATTGCCCGATTCCTTTGTCATGATTTCCGCCATTGAGGACTCATTGTAGGCAGCCACAAGATCAACAGAAACCGGTTTTTCAACACTCAAAATCGAGGTTGAAAGCGGTGCTTCAACAGTTGACCATTCACCGCCCACAAAGGCTTCACCGACAATCCATGATTTAAAGGCAAGATCGGTTGTTGCGGCATTTGCCTGAAGGGTATTTCTTGATTTTGTACGCACAACATAGGGTTTGCGTTCTCTCATGTAGGTGAGAAATTCTTCTTTTGCCCTATCATAATCGCCATCCATAACCGCAGATTCAATCTCACTCATGTCAGCAAGCTCGTTTTGGCAATCATAGTCAAACACACCTTTGTTTGTCCATTCTCCGCTTGCCTTGTCATACACACCAAAGAAATCTTCATCGGACATATCCATGGGATCGAGAAGAGCATCTTCTGCCTTAACGGTGAAAGTAAATTCCTTTGAAAGGGCTTCCACGCCGCATTTTATTGTGGCTGTTACGGTTACCTTTTCATCAGGTTCGCCAACCCAGGGTCTTATTACCCTGCCCGATTCCGTGATAACATCGGTATTGTCACTTGTGTAGACAATCTCGGAACCGTAGGCACCGTCTGCAATAAAATTAAGCGATGTTGTAAGTTCATCGGGATTTTCGTCTGTCATGCTCTGATATGTAACAAGGTCCGAATCCTTTTCAACCGTCAGATAATCCTCGGTAAATGCCAGAAGAGTAAACTCAAAGCTTTTTTCGGCACTTGCTTCGCCTTTTGTAACTGTTGCTGTAACCGTTGCAGTTTTATCTTCGGTTGAACGGAAAATTTTTCCGGTTTCGGGGTCAATAACAGAGGGGTCCGAAGATGTCCATGTTACACTGCATCCGTTTGGCGTTTCGGTGTAGAGATTAAGGTCAGTTGTGATGCAGGTTTCACCGAGAATGTTTGGTGCGGCAGTGAGCAGTGAGCTTACTGTCATCGCCTTTGTGTCCATATCCACAAGCATCTGATCGGTATAGGTTGTCTTATACACCTTGAGGTTGTCAAGAGATACAATACATTTTCCGGCATCGCCACCTTCAAGAGAAAGTCCGATTCCCGTAAAGGCTTTTTGTCCTGCGTTGTAGGTGGTTTTTTCGGAGGCAAGAAGCACGCCGTCAACCCATACATAATACACACTTTTAGCGGTGTCAAGGAAAAACTTGAAATGGTGATCCTGATTGTACATTACATCAGAGCCGCAAAAATCATTGGTATATCTCCACATTTCACGGGTGAATTCATAATCTCCGTTGTAAATACGCACCCACACATTTCGGTGATTACTTTTGTGAATGTCATACTCAATGCAATAAAGGCCGCCGGAGAGGGCACTGTGATCTTCGTTGAAGAAATAGCGCATATATGCATTGCATCCCGAATTGTCATATCTTTCGAATTTTAGTTTTCCGTCTTCGATTCGTACAGACGGATCCTGATTTACAGAAGGGTTTGAATTGTTAAATCCAAAAACCATTCTGCTCTCATCAATAACACCGCTTTCGAAATCTTCTTCAAAAATCATTTCGACAATTTCGGTGTCATCCGATGCCGCAAAAGTCGGAACACCCAAGACAGAAATCAAGATTGTTAAACATAGTAGTGAAGAAAGTATTTTTTTCATCATTTTCAGTTCCTTTCTAATGTTATAAATTGGAGTTTGTCGCTCTGTTTGAAGATGAAATGAACACCAAAGCGTTGCCTCCTTTGTGTAAAGGGAGGGGGACCGCGTAAGCGGTGGAGGGATTGTAACAAACTGCCTCAATTGCAGTATTTGTGCTTGATTGAGAG
>JAFQBA010000053.1 GCA_017416845.1 Clostridia bacterium | reverse complement strand
ATTTGAAATTACTACAAATGTTGAAAAACATCTGTTTCAAGATGTTTTTCTTCAATTATATGCCTTTTTGCTCTTGCCAAATCTCACCACTCGCAGTACCTTTGTACAGCTTCGGGTTACCACTCAAAGCAAGGCTCTGCCATGCTTTGAGTTCGATTTGACAATTCTGAATCTTTTTTCCTATTCCCCAAAAGACCGTAAATTAATTTGCTGAATTAATTTACGGTCCCTTTTTTTGGCATTTTTTAATTTGTGTCGAAAAAGATAACATTTATTTGACGTATGTGTTTTTTTGTGATATAGTGTATTTGTGGTATTTTGTGAATTATCGGGAGGTAATTGAATGAATATAAAACATGTGGCAAATTTTGTGAAGTTTCATCAGGACGGTGCAATCTGGAATGATTTCTTTTTCACGTTAAACACTGATGGAACTTGTACTGTTTATGACCTGAAAACAGTTGGCAATGACAGCGAAAAGGCTTTAAAACAGCTCCATGAATTTGTTCTTGATAAGTCTGAACTTATTGTTCCTCACAGCAACAGTGTTGTTTTTGGGAATGAGTTTTATGAGCCGGGAGATGAATTTCCGATTCTTTATTCGAATATGTATAATAACTGTGCAAAATTTGAAGACAAACATATTGGGGAGTGTCTTGCATATCGAATTCAAAAAGACGGTGATAAATTCACTTCAACTCTTTTGCAGATTATTAAAATTGGATTCACAGATAATGATGATTATTGGTGCTCCCCCGAGCATGATGATGTCAGACCATACGGTAATTTTGTTGTTGACCGTGAAAACAGCACGTACTGGGCATTTACAATGCGTGATAAAACCCACACAACAAGATATTTCAGCTTTGACATGCCATCAGTTTTTGACGGTTGTATTGATAATACATATGGTGTGAAAAAAGTTACACTTAACATTGAAGATATAAAAACATTTTTTGATTGTGAATATCATAACTATATTCAGGGAGCTTGTTTTAACAGCGGTAAGGTATACTCTGTTGAGGGCTTCAGTAAAAAATCAGGGAAGCCGCCTGCTCTCAGAGTGATTGATGTAAATGAGAAAAAACAGATACTTCATGTTAATTTTGAGGCTTTTGATCTTGATACTGAACCCGAAATGATTGATTTTTCAGGGGATGTTTGTTACTATTCTGATGCTCACGGGCATATGTACAGAATTGATTTTTAATTGTATTTTGGGTATATTATAAGATACATGTGATAAATATTATATATAAGTACGAAATTAGGGGTTAATTATGAGAAACAGAGAAAGAGTAAAAAAAGAAGATAAAGGTGCAGCAAAGAGCAGAAAACGTATCATTGTATTATGTGTTGCGTTGATATTGGCGGCGATGGTGGCTGCTTTTACATACCTTGCTGTATGTGCATCAACCGATAAAATATATGATGGCGTTTATGTTGGGGATGTAAGTCTTGGAGGTAAAACGGCTAAGCAGGCAGTTGAAATTCTTGAACGAAAGTATCCTGCTGAAGAATTAAATATCAGACTCAGATGTGAAGGTGTAGAATTTGATATTTACGGTTCTCAGATTTCTTTAAGGGCAGATTATGAAGCTTCTGCCAAAGCAGCTGAAGAGTTTGGCAAAGATGGGAACATTTTTTCAAAAATATATAATATGAAAAAACTCAGCGGTAATGTCGAGAGAATACCTCTTGTATTTACATGTGATACTGATATGCTTAATTATATGATTAACGAGAATTTGTCTCAGCACGTTGTGGATGTAACACAATACACTGTGGAAATTGGCGAGGATTGTATCATTGTCACAAATGGTAAAAACGGATACGGAGTAAATGTTTCCAAGGTTATGAAACTTGTATCAGAAGCATATACATCCGGAAGAATTAGCGAATGTATAGATATTGAAATTGAAGAAGTAAAGGCGGATATAATTGATCCTGAAAGCTTTTTCGATGAGTATAACCGTGATCCTGTTGATGCAGTATGTGAGCAGGAAGGTGAAAGTATTAATATAATTCCCGAGGTTGTTGGTATTACTCTTAAACATGATGAAACAATTAAGATACTGGAAGAGAATAAGCATAATGAGCAAAGTTATACGATTCCTGCTGTTATAACATATCCCGATGTTACAGCTGAAGAGCTTGAGGCAGAATTTACTGACTGTATAATCGGAACATATTCTACAAACTACTCATCAAGCAGTGCAAACCGTAAAGAAAACATCAGACTCGCATCTTCAGCGATAAGCGGAAAGATATTGAATCCCGGAGAAGTTTTTTCCTTTAATGATGTTGTAGGCCCACGAACAGCAGCTACAGGATATAAGATTGCACATGTCTATAGTGGTGGGAAAACTGTTGACGGAATTGGCGGAGGTATATGTCAGGTTTCTTCAACCTTGTATAATGCGGTTGTTTTTGCAGATCTTGAAATAGTATACCGTACAAATCATACACTTCCCGTATCGTATGTTCCATTGGGAAGAGATGCAACTGTATCTTACGGTACAATTGATTTTAAATTTAAGAATAACAAGGAAACTCCGGTGAAAATAGAGGTTATAGCTGACGGAAACAATCTCACAGTGAATATATACGGAAGAAAGAAGTATATTAAAGATATATCAATCGAAACTGCAATTACCGGTACGATTGCGTTTTCGACAACGGAGATAAAAGACGATACAATGTATGAAGGCGAGAGAAAGACCGAGGAAAAAGGAGCTAACGGAACAAAGGTTGAGGCGTATAAAATTATAAAAGAAGATGGAGTTGTTGTTTCAAAAACGCTTCTTTGTAAAAGCTCCTATGTTCCAACCTCACAGGTAATAAGAGTTGGTACCAGAAAGCGGGAAACTGCGGTTTTGGAAAATGATAATGAAGTATCATCAGCTTCGTCATATCAGCCGGAGACCTCAACTCAGATGCAAGCACCTCAGGAAGAACTTGTTCAGACTGGAGAGCAGGAAGTCGGTTCCGCTGCTTAAATGAAAGGATAAATTAATGTTATTTCTATATGTTGCCACGGCAATAGTATTTGTTTTTTTCATTTTGCTTTATGCATTGTATAAGTATACATTTGCCCGGGTAAAACCCCGGAAACTAAATAGTGCATATATGAAAAAGAAGCTTACAATAAAACCTCATCTTGAAGCTGTAATGAAAAATATAGACAGATTTTCAAAGGTAGAGTTTGAACAGGTTTCAATTGTTTCGTATGATGGCTTAAAGTTAGTCGGAAATTACTATGAAAGTTGCGAAGGGGCTCCGCTGTTTATTTTTTTTCACGGATACAGGAGCAGTGCCTTGCGTGATGGTAGCGGTGGATTTTGGCATCTTACTAAAAAGGGCTATAACGTTTTGCTTGTTGATCAGAGAAGTCATGGAAAAAGTGACGGTAGAACAATATCTTTCGGTATAAATGAAAGAAGAGACTGTATTTCGTGGATTAACTATGTAATAAACCGATTTGGAAAAGATGTTAAAATTATACTGATGGGTGTATCTATGGGTGCGTCAACTGTGCTCATGGCATCGGAGCAGGGGCTGCCCGACAATGTCAAAGGAATTGTAGCAGATTGCGGCTACTCTTCACCTAAAAAGATTATTAAATCGGAAATCAAGCAAATGAAAATGCCGGCTTGCATTTTATATCCCCTTGCAAAGCTTTCTGCGAGGATTTTTGGAGGTTTTAATCTTGATGGAGCAGATACATGTATGGCTGTCTCCAAATGTTCGGTTCCGATTCTCATTATTCATGGAGAAGGCGACAGATTTGTTCCTTATTATATGGCGAAGGAGATAGTTGATGCATGTCGGTGTGATGTAACTTTTTTATCAGTTCCCAATGCAGGGCATGCTATGTCTTTTTATCAGGATATGCAAGGATACACGAAAGCTCTTGATGATTTTGCAGTTAAAATTTTGAAATAAAAGTATCGATATTTTCCATTGCGTTTTCGGAAAATATCGATATTTTTATTTTTTTGGTTTTGACTTGAATATTACGGCGCATATAAATCCCAAAAAAATTGCTGCAGATATTCCACAAGCGGCGGAGGTTGCACCGCCGCAAAGTGCACCCCATATTCCCTTATTGTCAACCGCTTTTGCTGCTCCCTGGGCAAGTGTGTGACCAAATCCTATAATTGGAACAGTTGCACCTGCACCTGCATAGTCGACAATGTATTGATATATTCCCAAACCTGAAAGTATGACACCGCAAATGACGTATAGTACCATGATTCTTGCCGGTGTAAGTTTTGTTTTATCAATAATAATTTGCGCAATAGCGCAAAAGCTTCCGCCAACCCAGAAAGCATTAAAAAGCTGAATATAATCCATTTTTTAATCACCCGCTCTTTCAAATTCCACGGCATGCGCAACACCACTTATAGATTCCCCCAAAAGTAAACTTGACGGACTCATGAGAGCACCTGTTGCGACAAGTAGAATGTTTTTCATTTCGCCACTTTTGAGTTTCTTTGCTATATATCCCGAAAAAACAGACGCCACGCAACCGCATCCGCTTCCGCCGGCGTTAACTTTTTGATTTTCGGCATCGAAAATAAGTGATCCGCAATCAAGATGGTTTTTTGAAATATCAATTCCCTTTTGTTTTAAAAGTTCACACAGTAAATCCGAACCCACAAGGGCAAGGTCACCGGTTATTATATGGTCATAGTCATCGGGTGATTTGTTTGTTTCGCAGAGATGAGAATATATAGTGTCTGCGGCAGCCGGTGCCATCGCGGCACCCATGTTGTTGGCATCCGAAACTCCTAAATCAACAATTCTCCCCGGAGTTACGGCTGTGATTTTTATGTCCGATTTATCGCATGATAAAATTGCGCATCCGCTACCTGTTACTGTCCATTGAGAGGTTGGAGTACGAACTTCTCCATACTCAAGCGGAAAGCGGTATTGCTTTTGTGATGAGCAAAAATGACTTGAGGTTACAACACCGCAGTTTTTTGCAAATCCTCCACTTATTGTCATTGATGCAAGACACAGTCCCTCGGCAAATGTGGAACATGCTCCGTAAAGACCGAAAAACGGAATGTCAAAGGCTTTTAGCCCGAATGAACTTGCAGTACATTGATTAAGCAAATCTCCCGCAAAAAGCATGTCAAGCTCATCACAGGTAAGTTTCGCACTTGTTAATGCCCCCGATACGGTTGTTTTTAGTAAGGTGCTTTCTGCTTTTTCCCAACATTCCTGCCCCAGAAGATCGTCTTTGTATTTTGCATCAAAATATTGATTAAGCGGTCCTTCGCTCTCTTTTTTTCCGACGGACGAAAATGTGCTTTTGAGATATACATTGTCCGGCTTTATGGTTTGTTTTTTCATTTTATACCTGCTTTCCCCAAAAACGATATCATGATAGATTTTGTTTAAAACCAATAATAAATTAAGCCGTAAATCACCGATGCCGAAATTCCGTATACCAATACTGGACCGGCAATGATAAACATTTTTGCACCAACACCCAAAATAAAACCTTCGGTTTTGTATTCTATAGCGGGAGATGTGATGCTGTTTGCAAATCCGGTAATGGGTACAAGAGTTCCGGCTTTTCCGTAATATGCAATGTTGTCATATAGTCCAAATCCGGTAAGGAGAGCACCAATTAATATCATGGATGCAGATGTCAGGGATCCGACATCATCTTCCGAAAGATTTGATGTGCCGATCCAGAAGTTTATAAGTTGACCGACAACGCAAAATAAACCACCAATTATAAAAGCAAAACAAATATCCTTTGCCAGATTCGAATTTGGGGATTTTTGTTTTACAAGTTTTTCGTATTCCAACTGTGTTTTTCTGACATTCATGATTATCACCGTTATTAATATTTGTAAATAAATGATTTTTATTATTGACAATCTATGGAATACTGTTTTGCATAGTAAAATCTAACAAAACACAATGCGTATTTTTGTTGGATTTTGTCACAAACAACTTTTTTGACAAAAATCAAAAAAAATTCAAAATAGTTGTTGACAAATTGATAAAGCAGTGCTATAATATTTTTTGTTGACGCGGTACGCGAGCATGCTGGAATTGGCAGACAGGCACGTTTGAGGGGCGTGTGTT
>JAFQBA010000005.1 GCA_017416845.1 Clostridia bacterium | reverse complement strand
TGAGAACGGAAAGTACCTTGGTACAAAAACCGTTGACGGTGTGGATGTGCGCATGTATCTTTTAATGTCTGATTCAGACTTTGCTCCTGAAGAGGCGCTTAACAATGCCCGGTTCACATCAAAATATGTTGCACTTTCCATGCCAAAGTTTAAAATTGAATACGCCTCCAAAATGGAAGCGATTTTAAAGGAACTTGGAATTGAAAAAGCATTTTCAAAAAAAACTGCCGATTTTAAAAATATGTTTGATTATGGCAATATGTGGATTGACTCTGTTTTTCACAAAACATATATAGATGTCAACGAAGAAGGCACCGAAGCCGCCGCAGTTACAGCACTTTCAATGGATGGGGCCAGCGCGAACATTCCTCCCGAGCCTGTTGAAATCAAATTTAACAAACCTTTTACTTTCGTTATAAAAGACGATGCAAACGGCGAAATTCTCTTTGTGGGAGAGTATGCTTTTGCAAATTAAAATTGGTTTTTGAATTAAACATTACCAAAAAGAAAACCGAATGTAAAACCCAACAAGTGTTTTACATTCGGTTTTGTGTTGTTTCACATTAAATATTCTTATGCTGCATCCTTTGAGGTTGTGTTTATGTGAATCGAGCGTGTGTCACCGTCCCAGACGAAATCATACATTGCTTTGAACTCGTCAACAGATGCACATATATATCCGTTAAGGTTATATATGTTTTCAAACTGATAGCTTCCCGCCTCGGTTTCAACTATAACATTCACCTTTTCTTGGGTGTAGACCGAATATGCTTTCTGACCCGTTTTACCCTTGTAGCTCTCAAGTGCCATGGGCTTTATTTCTTTGTCGGGATTAAAACTGAGATGTAAGGTTTTACTCTCGCTGTCCCAAAAAGCATCAAAACCGTAGTTTTGTAAATCCTCAAGTATAATCACTGCACACGAGGGATTTGCAATGCGGGCAAAGGTTGGCATTTCATTTCCGTTTACAAACGTTGACATATCTGAAAAATAGATGCTGTCGTATTTGTTTTTGGCAGAAAGGAACCCAAAGTCAAGAAGTCTTGCAGAATCAACAAAACGCTGTGTGGCAGATGATGATCCCATGGTAACTGAAATCATTCGTCTGCCGTTGCGGATTGCTGTGCCGCAAAAGCACGCTCCTGCAACGGAACCGGTTCCTGTTTTAAGACCGTCGGCGCCCTCATAGTAATTGGTATCTAAAAGATGGTTGCTTGTGCGATAATATACGCCGTGGAAATATACTCCTTTTTGAGCACTTACCTCGAGAATACCCGGATATTTTGTAATTATGTTTCTTGCAAGAGTCGCCATGCCAATGGGAGTTATGCGGTTATCTGCAACACCGCAACTGTCGTAGAATGTGGCATTTATGCCCATTTCCCTTGCGGTGCGGGTCATTCTGGCAGCATAAGCAGACTCTGTTCCGTCAATCAGCTCTGCTACAGCAACAGCCGCCGCACTGGCAGAGTGAACCACAATTATATCTATCATTTCTTTTACTGTATACGGAGTGTTATAATTGAGCGGTATCATGTTCTGATAGAGGGGATTTCGAGATTTGTAATACACATTACTGCTTATGGGAACAAGAGTATCATAGCCGATTTCACCGTTTGAAATTGCTTCATAAATACAATACATATTCATGATTTTTGTCATGCTTGCAGGAACTCTTGCTGAGTTTCCGTTGTGCTGATAATAAACCTCGCCGGTTTCAAAATCCATTACGCAGGCTCCCTGAGATGAAATGTAGGCTCCGTTTACGCTTGCTGCATATGCGCCGATGGGTGCAACCATCTGTGCAACAGTAATGACAATTAACAGAACGCACATTGAAATTCTTTTTTTCATTATTGATATACTCCTTGTTTTCTATTTTAATATAAAGCTGCCTACACCGCCTGAAAAGGATTTTTTATAAGTTTTCAGCGAGTTTTCGGCAGATTCCTTGTTTTCGAACAGGCCGAAAACAGTAGGTCCCGAACCGCTCATCATTGCAAATTCACATCCGCAGTCATAAAGGTGTTTTTTGATTTCCGATATTTCAGAATGCTTTTTGCTTATAACATATTCAAAGCTGTTGGATGCAGATTTCGAAAACAAGGCCATGTCATTGTTTTCGATTGCATTAATAGCTGATTCTATGTCAGGATGCGGATATGTGACAGAATCCATTTCACGGTATGCATCAGGGGTTGAAATATTTATATCAGGTTTTATCAGAGCTACCCACTTTTGCATTTTCGATTTTAGAGGTGTGAGAATTTCACCTATTCCTTCTGCAAGTGATGTGCCGCCCATTATGCAGAAGGGTACATCTGCACCGAGCATGAGCCCGAGCTCGCAAAGCTTTGATTGGCTGTATAAATTATCATAAGCACAATTCAGATAGTTCAGTACTGCTGCGGCATCTGCACTGCCTGCGCCGAGACCGGCGCACATGGGGATGTTTTGATGTAATGTAATATTGCATCCGCCACCGGTGTCACAGCTGTCAAAAAAAAGCTTGGCAGCACGGTATGTAAGAGTAGATTCCGGATTTCCGAGGAGTTTGGAATCACACGAAAGTATAATGCGTCCATCGGTGCGAAGTTCGATATCGAGTACATCGCAAAAGCTTACTTCCTGCATTATCATTGCGACATTATGATATCCGTCATCTCTTTTTCCGCATACATCAAGTGTGAGATTTATTTTTGCATTTGCATTAACCTTCACTCACGTCATCCTCCTGTTTGGTTTTGGATTTGGCTTGAGAATTGTCTCCTTCGTCATCGGTTGCGGTAAATCCGTAAGTAAAGACCTTCATCAGATTTGCCGAAAGAACTATCTGAAGAATGGTATCTGAATCCGCTTTGTCTGAACCGGAGGCCTTTTCTATGATTGGAGTCATTATTTCCCTGAGGGTTGAAAGCGATGACCTCTGATTGCATATGAATGATTCATACATTCTTCTTACTTCATTCTCATCATCAGAAAGCGGGATGATTGATTTCATTGCAGAAATGTTCATGCACTGTTTAAGAGATGATATCATCAGTATATATGCAAGATGTATCTTTCCATACCTTTTTTTAATTGGTGCGGGCATGGCTTTGAGCTTGATATAATTGTTTATCATTGGGGCTGTAAGAACCTTTTCTTCTCCCATAAGAACAGATACGTCTCCAAAATATTTTGCTGTAAGCTCTATAACCTGATCCATATAAAGATATATCGGGGGAAGCTCGTCCCATGTAGGCAGACAAAAGTTTTCAAGTGTTTTTTGTATCTTAGTCAGATTGTCGTTTGAATTATTGCTTTTAGACATATTTATCACCATTTACAAATCAGAAATTCGGATTGTTGTCATTATCAGGTGCAGGTGCCTGGGGAGGTTGAGCACCGTAAAGGTTAGGAGCAGGCTGCGTGCCGTAAGGATTAGGAGCAGGCTGCGTGCCGTAAGGGTTGGGAGCAGGTTGCGTGCCGTAAGGATTAGGTGCAGGCTGCGTGCCGTAAGGATTAGGTGTAGGCTGCGTGCCGTAAGGGTTGGGAGCAGGTTGCGTGCCGTAAGGGCTAGGTGCAGGTTGCGTGCCGTAAGGGCTAGGTGCAGACTGAGCACCGTAGGGATTAGGAGCAGGCTGTCTGTTATATGGTGCAGGTGCGGGAGCTGCTCCGGGAATACCATATGCGCGTGCAATCATCGGATTGGGAGCTGACTTCTCGTGCAATCCGATAAACATCAAGATTATTCCGATGCATAATATGGGATATGAAGTATAAATAGATAACATATATATTGCGTAAACTTCATCACCATAATCAAGCAAATCAAAAATAAAAGGAAATGAATCGCATAAATCGTACAATTCCAAGATAAGTAATATTGCGGGAATTGCCGCAAGAAAGGCTGATTTATTAAAACTCGGTAAACCGGCAATAATCATTACTATGGAAGTAAGAGTGTAAAAGATAATTTCAAAGGTTGTAAATGCGGAAGAAAAGTAGTACTCGTGAGCATCGTAGATGTCATAGATGTTGCATAACAAACCTGCAATACCTGCAGTTAAAAGAAGCATTTTCATTTTTGGGTTTTTAAGGCAGGTGAATCCGCATGCTGCTGCAAATGCAGATGAAAGTATTCGCATAAAACCGTATATATAAAATGATGAAGGGGGATTGGGATGAAAAATATCTGTTCCAATGAGACGAGAGATTGCTATTAATACGGCAGATAAGATCATAGCAACAGATGCTATCATCATTATTGTGTTTTTTTGTCCCGGAGGGTTCATTGTCGGAATATTCCCCGGCATGGGAGGTCGGGAATATCCCATGGGTGGTTGGTTAAAATTGTTCATAATGCATTTCTCCTTTTATCAATATGATTTATATTAGGTTTTACATATTCTGAATGTTATTTTGATTTTGTTTATCATTGGTGGAATTTTCAGATTGCGTGCCGTATGTATTTGCACCGGGTGCAGTATGCGCGGCTGACGAGGTAGGGGATGGCTGAGGTGAATAGGGCGCTGCAAAGCTTGCCGGATGTGTTCTTTTTTGATTCAGGGCAAAAAAGATAAAAATAAGTGCAATCATAAAAAGTATGTAAGATATTACCTTGAATATTTCATCGCAAAAATATGCCATATATTCATCACTGCCTTGCATAAGATCATTATCAAAAAAATACATCAGTTTTCTGATATTATACAGCAGGATACATCCGCTTACAACAAGAGTTGATATGGGTGCGATTGATAGAAAGCCTGTACGTTTAAAAAACGGAAGTCCACAGAGGATAATGGTTACGGCTGTTGCTGTATCTGTCAAAATACATAGCAACAGCCATGGTTCTTCAGATATATCTTTGTTCGAAAATATGTATTTTAAATCCGGCAGACATAAATATAATTCTATGGCACCTACAGCAATGAGAAGCCACTTGAATTGAGGTTTTCCAAACGCTATAAAGCATGTTATCAGCGTTAAAAGCAGTGCAGAGCCATGAGTCATGAATGAAATGTCAAAGACATCTGACATGTCTGCAGGTATCTCGCGGATAACAAACATTTTTACGCTGACAAACAATATTAAAGCAGGAATAAGTGCCAGGATTGCCAGACATAATAAAACCGTTTTTGCACCGGAGTAGATGCCGGTATTATTGTTGTAAAAACCGGGTTGCGGAGCGTTATACATATTCATATTATTTTGTTGATACATTTTGTATCCCTCCTTACTAATAAGTATTATACATAATATACGGTTAATTGTCAATTTGTAAATTAAGTTTTTGAATCGTTTATTAAAATGCTGTTATTATTAATCAAAATGAGTAAAAGTTCTTGACAAAATACGCTAAATGATGTATTATAATGTACGACATTGCAAAACAAGGTGTATTACATTACAAAACGAGATGTGGAGATGGGAAAATGGAGAATATTTGTCTTTTTGGAGATTCACTTGCGAGAGGTGTGATTCTTGATTCAAAGCGTATGCGATATGGAATCTCGCAATGTTGTTTTGCCGGTCTTTTGGAGGAAAGTTGCGATGTAAAAATCGAGAATTATGCAAAATTCGGATGTACGATAGAAAAAGGTTTTGATATAATTGAGAAACACAGTAAAAATATTGAGAAATGTGATCTCGTGATGCTTGAATTCGGCGGAAACGATTGTGATTATGAGTGGGAAGAAGTAAGCAAAAATCCATTGGGTAACTTTTGTGCAAAAACCGAGATTAACAGGTTCAGAGAAATATATGAAAAAATAGTCGGCAAACTAATTTCCATGGGTAAGGATGTTGTGATGCTGTCGTTGCCTCCGATTGATTCGGAACGTTATTTTTCGTGGATCAGTCGGAACAAAAATGCCGAAAATATTAAAAAATGGCTCGGAAGCATCAGCTATATATACAGATGGCATGAAATGTACAGCAATGCTGTGTGCAGTATTGCAAGAAAAATGAAGGTGGGTCTTATTGACCTCAGAAGTGCCTTTCTTGAAAAACGCAATATTGGTGATTATATATGTCTTGACGGAATTCATCCAAATGAAAACGGTCAGCGACTTATGTGCAGAGAGATTATAAAATACGGTATTTAAAGCTGTAAATCTTAATTTATAAAAAGAGTGGTATGTAAAAATTATGAGAAAATTTTTACATACCACTTTGTTTTTGTCCTATAATCGTTATGCTTCCTTCATAGAGAGAGAAATTCTGCCTTTTTTTGTGTCAATATCAATGATTTTTACTTTGACAATATCACCTACGGACAAAACATCGGTGGGGTGCTTGATATATTTGTTGCTAATCTGAGATATATGCACAAGTCCGTCCTGGTGAACACCGATATCCACGAATGCACCAAAATCTATAACGTTACGCACTGTACCTGTCATAACCATGCCGGGTTTAAGATCTTCGATGCTCATAACGTCTTCCATAAGGATTGGTTTTGGCATTTCATCACGTGGGTCACGCCCGGGTTTGAGAAGGGCATCGGCTATGTCATTTACTGTGAGCTTGCCCACATCATGTTCCTTGCAAAAAGCATCCATATCCATGTTTTTCATTCTCAGTCTAAGGTCGGAAATTGCACCTGTGCGTACATCATCGGGAGTATAGCCCGCAGATTTGAGAAGCGCTGATGCTGCTTCATAGCTTTCGGGATGCACGGAGGTGGTATCAAGAACATCGTCAGCTTCGGGAATACGCAAAAATCCTGCACACTGAGTGTATGCCTTTGGTCCGAGCTTAGCAACCTTAAGAAGCTGCTTTCTTCCGGTAAATTTGCCGTTGTCTTCACGATATTTTACAATATTTTTTGCGATGGGCGCAGAAATTCCGGCTACATATGACAGAAGCGGCGCCGATGCAGTGTTGAGGTCAACACCCACAGAGTTAACACAGTTTTCAACAACACCGCCCAATGCTTCGCTGAGTCTTTTCTGGTTCATATCATGCTGATATTGACCTACGCCGATTGATTTTGGATCGATTTTTACAAGCTCAGCCAGGGGATCCTGGAGGCGTCTCGCAATAGATGCGGCACTGCGTTGCTCTACGGTGAAATCGGGGAATTCTTCGGTGGCAAGCTTTGATGCTGAATATACCGAAGCACCGGCCTCACTTACCATCATATAATACACCTTTGTGTCAAGCTCTTTTATGAGTGAGGCTATGAAAATTTCAGATTCCTTGGAGGCGGTGCCGTTGCCTATGGCAATCAGTTCAACATGATGCTTTGCAATCAGAGATTTGACATATGCGGCACTTTTTTGCTTATCATGATGTTCAAGCGTACAAAAGATTACTCCTGTATCACATACTTTTCCTGTTTCATCAACGACGGCAAGCTTACATCCTGTGCGATAGCCCGGGTCAAGACCGAGTACGGTTTTTCCTTTCATGGGTGGCTGCATGAGGAGCTGATGCAGGTTTTTGGAAAAAAGCCCTATAGCCTGCTCGCCGGCTTCTTCGGTGAGTGTGTTTCTGATTTCACGTTCAATGGAAGGTTGGATGAGTCTTTTGTATGAATCGGTTACGGTCTCTTTTATAATGTCGGTATATATTGATTCCCTCACTATTTCACCAAAAAGGTATGAAAGAACTGTTTCCTCTTCAACGTCTACACTTACAGTGAGCATTTTTTCCGCTTCACCACGATTGATTGCAAGAACTCTGTGTCCGGCAATCTTTTTGGCAGGCTCGGAAAAATCATAATACATTGAATAGACCGAATCTTCCTCGGTTGATGCTTTGCTCTTTATAACGCCCTTTTCAAAGGTAAGCTCACGGATTGCTTTGCGGTAATCGGCATCATCAGAAATCATTTCGGCAATAATATCCATTGCACCTGCAATGGCATCTTCAGAGGTAAATACTTCTTTTTCCTCATTTATGTATTCGGCGGCAATTTCATTGGGATCACCTGTTTTTTCCATTTGAAGATATATCTTATTTGCCAGCGGCTCAAGTCCTTTTTCCTTTGCAATGGTGGCTCTTGTTCTTCTTTTTGGACGGAACGGTCTGTATATATCTTCAAGCTCCTGCAAAACTGTAGCGGCTTCGATTTTTTCTTTCAGTTCATCGGTGAGATTGCCTTGCTCATCGATAAGTCTTATAATTTCTTCTCGTCTTTCGTCGAGGGAGCGAAGATAGGTCAGCCTGTCAAAAAGCTTTCTTAAAATTTCGTCGTCAAGGGAGCCGGTTACTTCTTTGCGGTAACGGGCAATAAATGGAATTGTGTTTCCGTCATCGATGAGTGCAACCGTGTCGGCAACCTGTTTTTCTTTGAGCTCAAGCTCAGCAGCAAGTGTTTTTATGATGTCCATATGTATAATCCTTTCAGTAAATTTATTCTATATTTGCAAGTTCTTCGGCGGTCAGCTCTCTGCATTCGCCTTCTTCAAGACTTTCATCAAGCTTAAGACCGCCCATTGATATACGTTTTAAATATATCACTTCATTGTCAATTGCTTCAAACATCCGCTTAACCTGATGAAATTTCCCCTCGCATATGGTTACAAGGCTTTCCTTTTTATCTTTTGAAATCGGTTCGATTTTTGCCGGAAGAGTTGTAAAATCACCAAGATCTATACCGTTTTCGAAAATTACGGCATCATCGTCCTTTATTGGTTTTGACGATTTTACAAAATATGTTTTGTCCACGTGAGATTTTGGCGAGAGCAGACGGTGGGCAAGGTCTCCGTCGTTGGTGAGCAGGAGCAGACCGTGAGTATCAATATCGAGTCTTCCTACCGGAAAAACTTCAAAGTGGGAGTATTGTTCCGGTACAAGCTCGGTCACTACGGGAAGCTTTTTGTCGAAAGTGGCACTTACATATCCTTCGGGTTTGTTAAGCATCAGATACACGAATTTTCTGTAAACTACTCTCTTGCCGTTCAAGGTGATTTTATCCAGTGTCTCATCGACATGAACAGACGGATCTTTAATAACCGTATCGTTGCACATAACAAGACCTTTTCGGATATATTGTTTTATTTCTTTTCTGCCAATGGCAGAACTGTTGGCAAGAAGCTTGTCTATTCTCATGATTTTTTGTACTCCTTATACATATAAAGCGAACCGAAGGCAAATACAATGTCCGCATTTTTTTTTGCGGCCTCTATAGCTTGAGTGATGTTGTCGTATGCATATGCCTTAAATCCCAATCGGATGCATGTGTCGGCAAGAACTTTAGCAGTTTCACTGCGTGGATTGGAATGTACTTTGACGGTGTATATTTCAAAGTCTGAATTATCTAAAATCTTTAAATTATCAAGGGCGGTTTTATAGTCCTTGTCTGCCATAAATCCGATAACGAAGATTTTTTTCTCCTTTGGACAATATCTGTTGATGCTTTCGGCAAGTTGTTTTACTCCGTCGGGATTGTGGGCACCGTCAAAATATACCTTTTCTTCCGTCCTTTCGAGTCTTGCCGGATTTTTTGCATGCTCAAGGGCATATTTAACGGATTTGTCAAATCCGAGAATGCATAAAACTTCGGCGGCAATGGCGGCATTGTATGCCTGATGAACTCCGAAAAGCGAAAGCTTTATTTCTTCGTCTCCGAAAGAAACAATTTCGGAAAATCCGTAAAAACCGCATGATTTTAGGGGCTTTGTAATTGTGAGTTTTCGAATCCCGGCCATTTCTTTTATTGTATTCATGACTTCCGGTTCCTGAGCACCGGTTACTATATGGGATTTTGATTTGAAGATTCCGCATTTATTGCGGGTGATTTTGGTGAGGGTGTTGCCCAGGAAGCTTTCATGATCCAAAGAAATCCGGGTGATAACTGAAATCAAAGAATCAACGATTGCGTTTGTGGCATCGCCTTCTCCGCCCATGCCGCATTCAATAACGGCGAAAGTACAATTGTTTTTTACAAAATACAAAAGTGCGGCAACAAAATTTATTTCAAACTGGGAAGGCCTTTTTTGCGTTTTCGAAAAAATTTCATCACAAAGGGGGGAGAGCTCTGTATAAATCTCTTCAAGTTCACTTAATGTGACAGGATTTGAATTTACGGTGATAGTGTCTGTTATATCGATTAATTCGGGAGATGAAAAACGACCAACTCTTTCACCGCTGAAAATAAGTCCCTCGGTAATAAAAGAGCAAACTGACCCCTTGCCGTTGGTGCCCGCCACATGGATTATTTTAAGTTTTCTGTCGGGATTTCCTGCCATATTTAAAAGCATAACAACCCTTTCAAGCTCAAGACAAAATGTATTCTGATGGCTGAGTGCATAATCCTTGAAATTCATGATTTCTGTTTCCTCGCAGAGTTTTATTTGTATATATGCATTATACATCTTTTATTAAAATCTGTCAAATATAAAGGAAACAAGAAAGCAGATTTATCTCTTATTCGCATGTATACATTCCAAGAGATAAATCTGCTTGAGTTATTTTCCGGTTACTTAAATATACAATACAGAAAATACAAAAGTGCGCCCGAAAAGAAAATTAGCAATAAATTTAAAAGCCGGTGTTTCTTTTTTCCGTATTTTGTAAGAATTTCGTTTCTTTTACGTGCAATATATTCCGATATGACCTGTTCTGCCTGATATACAATATCCTCGCATACCGGTTTTTTCACCTTAAAGACACCTTTTATTTTTTCAATCATTCCATTCTTTTTTTCAGGCATAATAACTCTCCTTCTTTTTGTAATTCCTATACTGATGTTTGTTTTTCTGTTGAACCCGCTTGTCCGAAAAGTTCATTTTTGAGCATGTTCGGTATTGCGTCTTCGGCTATAGCTATTATACTCCTGAATTTTACATATTATACCTAAAGTATTCGGATGTAATTCGACAAATCAGATGTATTTTTATTTTTCATCCGTGCGGGCTATGTAAGCCACAAGAACGGTCATATCATCATGTATATCGTTTTTTGAATACTGTACGGCTCTTTCAAGAAGCTTTCCTGCCATTATCTGAGGATTGGTAATATTCATTTTTTTCAGTTCACCTTCAATCCATCCTTCCGGTGCTTCATTTTTAAGTGCCAGATCCGCTACACCATCACTCATCATTACCACCACAGTGTCCGAATCGATAGAAAGCATATGTTTTTGAGCTCCTGTGTCCTTTAATATGCCTATGGGAAGGCTTTTTCCCTTAATTTGTGTTATACTGTCGCCTGATTTTATGTAAGCATCTGCGGCTCCGAGCTTTGTAAAGTTCATGCTTGCCGCTGAAAGGTTTATATCACATATATCCATGGTGGCAAAGCTTTCTTTATTTCCGTTCATAAGAAGACTCGAATTTATAAGCTCAACAGCTGTATCGCAGTCAAATCCGGTTGAGAGAAATTTTTCTAAAAGACTTACAGTCATTTTGCTTTCTTCATGAGCTCCTTTGCCGCTGCCCATGCCGTCTGATAAGACCATTACCATTTTATTTTTGCCGGTATATATAACATTGAAGCTGTCGCCGCATACTTTTTCTCCGCTTTTGGATTTTGTGGCATACCCAAATGACGCACTGTATGCCGTTGACGGACAAAAGCAGAAAACGTATTCATCCTTCAGACGTTTTGCACCGGAAAATGCAATCGGTGAGTGAGTTGTTGACTCAATACATGTTTTTATTGTAGGTCTTGTTGTTTTATCAACTGTTTTATCCTTTACACTTACGCATATATCATAATTGAGCTCGTTGTTTTTGCGTACAGTGATATTCGCGGGATATATACCCGATCTGTCAAGGGAGAGGCGGAGCTTTTCTTCAAGCTCACGGTCGCGTGAGTTTTCGGCATTATTACATTCTTTTTTCAGAATTTGAGATATTTCGGAAAGCTGTACGGATATGAGCTTACGAGTTTCATTTGTTTTGCTTAGCCATTTTATTTCGGTTTTAATAATATCTGAGCAATGGTTAAGAGCCTCGGCAAAGCTGTCGCATCTGTGGCATATGCTTTTGAATTTATCCGGCAGTTTTTCAGCGGTGATTACAGTCTGATAAGAATTATTTTCCAAAAACGACCGCATAACTTCATATGCTTTACCGGTTTGGAGGTTAAAGCATTTGTTTTTGGAAGGACACCCTCTGCACACTTTATCGCCGACTCTTTTCATCATAAACATAAGATAGCTGTTTCCGAGCTTTTTATCATGACACGTTTTAACATATATATCGGAAAGATCCGATATGGAATCGGCTATATCTGATATTCTTTTAAGGTTATCTTCATCCGGAGATTGGACTTTGTAATATGCATTAGCTGAATTGTCTGTTTTTTCAAAAAAACTTTTTAAAGGCGAAAAAAGTTTTTGGGGCATAAGGGAGAAAAGAAATGATGCAATAAAACAGTCATATATAGCTATTACGGTTTCTCCTGTGTCGGACAAAAAAAGTGACGAAGTTGTATTTGCAATAACAAATCCTAAAATGATACCGATTTTACCGTAATCCTTCAAAGAAGATGCAAGAAGCACTGCAAAGGGGTATGTTCCCATTATTGCAACACTTGAATCAGGTGATAGTGAACCGATAACACCAAACAGTATTGCCATTGTCAAGGCGGATTTTCGGGGTGCAGACAAACTTGTGCAAAGAAGAAGGAAAACGGATATAATGGAGGATATGCGCAATTTCGGGTCAGGCGACAGTGCTGAAAGGCTGAGCATTAATATGGATAAAGCCGAATAAATGCACATGTTTTCACGCTCGGATATAAAGGTTCTTTTTCTGAAGTTTTCCGTCAGTTGTACAGCAGTAAAGAATACATATGAAGAAACTCCGAGGATTATGGTTTCAAGAATAAGGGCAAATAAGTCATATATTAAATATTGTGTACCTATAAAGCGTGTGAGTGATAAAATAAAAAAGAGAGCCCCGGACAGCACACTCTTCATGGTGCCTGATGAGAGATAACCGTCAAAAACAGCAAATATTGCGGTCTGAGCAATAAGTGTTACGCTATATATCCAAACGATTTCTCCGTGGGCAACAACCATTCCCAAAAGCGAGCTGATGAAATATAAAATCCATCTGTCAGGACGAAAAACAGAGGAATAGAATGCTATTCCGAAAGGAGACATCCCTGAAAATACTTGTGAAAACTGAAGTATAAAGCAAAATATATTTTTTACTGTTTCATTTGCCGTAAATTTGAATATGATTTTTTCTTTCCCCTGTTCTGCCACTTTAGACAGAACGATTCCAGACGGTGTATTTTTTCGTTTTTCCATAGTGAGCCTCCCGAAAATAAATAATACTTTTATTTATTATAACTGTTGAAAGGCGAGTAATTTGTAGATTTACGGCACAGGTTTTTAATTAATATTCCGACAAAATCAAGTAATAATACTGATATTATGCTGTTTTTACGTTTTTTTCCTGATGCGTTTTTTCGGGAAATAGGGGGCAATCTTTAATAATGACAAAATATTGACAAAAGTATTCGGATTATATATAATTGTATCAGGGGTCAGTATTGGTCACTATATTAAAAAATATTTATGAACAAAGGAGCAACGTTATGAAGAGAATTTTTTTGATTAGTTTGATATTTGTTATAATTATGAATTTTTCAGGATGCTCCGATTCAGAAGTGACGAAAAGACTCACGAATGCCGATTTTGCCAAGGCAGTAGGAGCAAATTCGGCAGAAACTGTGTATACACGATCTGTTGACAATGATATATTCGGTCTTGATAAAGACGGTAAATGGAAGCTTGTGCTTGTAAATTACAATGATGATGCAGGGAGAAGCAGATACAGCATTTGTGCGGCAGATTATGATAATATGCAAATAATAATGTTTGAATATGGCGACTATGCTCCTCTTGAGGTTCTCTATGACGAACATATCATCAGCTTCCCTCATAAGCTTCAGAGCGATAATGTGGATATAATATATGAATACATAAGTAAATACGGTTTTTATTGTTTTGAGGATGTAGGTGTTGCAGAAAACTACATAATGCGGCTTACCAAAAACGATGAATTTATACCGCTTAACGACGCGCGAGATTCTATATCGAAATATATTTCGGCGAAGGAACCTATGCTTGACATATATTCTGAGATTAACATAATATTTAAGGATAACAGTGCAGTTCCGTTGTATTATGCATGCAGGAGCAATACATCCGGCAGATATATGTGGAGTGCAATAGACAGAAATTTTGAAGATGTTTCGGGTACGGAATTTGAAAATTACTATGAACTGGAGAATTTTCTGATTGGCGATAACAAAGATGAAGAACGAGAAGATAAAGAGGAAAACAGAAATGATGAACCCGAAAACAGCGATATGCCTGTTGTGACAGATCCGGATAAAGGTGATGCAGTTCCGGTTGAAGGCAAGGCTTTTTACCGTGTCAGAAAGTCTGCGTATGATGCTGATTCCCAGATAGGTGCATTTTCTGTTTTGGAAAACGCCAAAAATCTGGCACTAAGCAGGAAGTCAGAAGGATATAAGGTGTATGATACTGACGGAAATCTGATTTATGCACCGTAAATCTCATTGCCTGTATTGACGAAAATTCAATATGTACAATAAGTAATGGCGGTTCGACTGTTCAATCGGGGATAATCTCCGGGATGATCAGTTTAACCGCCATTGTTTTAAAAGAAAAAGCACATTAATAATGTTTGAATGAGTTTTATCATTCTTTAACCCTGCTCAAAAGATATGTGGCACCGATAATCAGAACAATCCCCAAACCGGAAAAAAAGCCGGGGTATTCATCAAGGATGGTTATGCTGAAAAAGGTTGCCGCCATGGGTTCTACTATGCTCAGTGCCGATGCAGTACCCACAGGGAGATATTTCAGAGAAATCGTGTATAGGAAATATGGCAAAACGCAGGTGCAGATTCCGCAACCGAGCATCAGCCAAACGGTAGACGGGTTTTTAATTGCAACATGTGCAATTCCTGCGGGATTTGAAACAAAGAGAGAAACAATTGCCATAAAAATATAACAATACATACACGCACTGAGTGGATTTGTACCACGCTTCATCTGAAATTTTGCAACAATGTTGTAGGTCCCATATGCAAATGATGATACAAAGCCGAGGATGATGCCCATGGTGTTTAGCTTGATTGTGCCGATTATTCCTGATACAAGGGCGCATCCCGCAATCATGAGCAAAACTGCCAGAATTTTGATGCGGGTAAGCTTTTCGCCCATAAACGCAACTGAAAATGCCATGATGAATATGGGTGATGTGTACATCAGCACTACCGCAGTGGAAACCGAGGTCAACTGCATGGACGAATAGTAGCTGTAGGCAGTAAAAAACACCGCAATGCCGCAAAAAAAGGCAAGGATAAGCGGTATTAATTTGATTTTAAACATTTCACGGTTTCCAATCAGTGCATACAAAATCATGCACACTGCCGAAACTGTGCTTCGGATTGTTGTCATTTGCAAGGATGTAAGTCCCATAGGTGCAAGGAAGTGAACAAATATTCCCGATGTACCCCAGAGAATCCCTGCAAGGATAATTAATATTATTGATTTGTTTTTCATTTGTGTTATTCTCCGTATGATGGGTTATTCAAAATCTATAAGCACACTTTCCATTGTGCGTTTTGGAACATGGTTTTTGAGGTTTTCGTCAAAATAATATTTCACGGTTTCGTCCGAATCAAAGGCTTCGCCTTCCTGATCGGCATATCCGACTGCAAGCACATACAGAATGTCAAGATTGTCGTCATAGCCCATAATTTTTCTGATTTCGTTTTTGTTTGCCGAACCAATCCAGCATGTGTCAAGTCCAAGTTCCACGGCACAAAGGCTCATGCTCATAATTGCTGCCCCCGAATCAGCTTCGGCTTTTGCGGCAGGCTTTATGGTGTTGTCGTTTAAAACTACAATAATTGCCATGGGACTTTCTTCAAAAGAAGGATCCCAGTCGGGGATATAGCCGGCATATTTTAAGTGGGGATAAAAAAGCTTTCTTTTTTCTTCGCTTGTAACCACCGAATATTTAAGTGACTGCAAATTCGCTCCCGTGGGGCAGAGTCTTGCGGAATTGATGAGCTTTAACAGATCGTCTTTTTTTACGGGAGTCTGTTTAAATTTTCTGACTGTTCTGCGGTTTACAATAGTTTCATATACGTTCATAATTAAATTCCTTTCCAAAAATTATTCTTTGCCTTTCACTCTGTACAAAACAAGTGGAATAAGGGTCCACTGAAGTAAAATGCCATACAAACCCGTGGTTGTTCCTGTCCATGCAGAGGATATGTGAAGTGACTGATTACCAAAAACATGAATTGCGCTTACGATGGCAATTGCATAGAAAATTCGTCCTGCAAGCTGAGCGACAAGGACTTTGAAAAACGAAGACATTCTTGCATTTCTGAGAAGTCCCGAAACAAGACCGTAAATGCAAAGCTCAACCATCATAAACGGAAGGCTTGCCACCGGGGGCATTCCTGAGATTGAAAAACTCACTGCAGGACTCAAAAAGCCTGCAACAGCTCCGGCATAGGCACCTGCCAGAAGTCCCACCATGATAATTGGCAGATGCATGGGCAAAAATGCTACTCCGGGCACTTTTCCGAGACCTGAAATGTTACCGATAAGATGAAAAAGCTGAGGCAGTGCCACAGCAGTGATTATTGCACAAATTGTGGCAAGGGTTTGAATTTTTACGGATATTCTTTTTTGATTTAGTATGTGTGAAATTGAGCTCATGTTATTTTTCCTTTCATTATATAACCATAACCGCAATACCGTCGGGGATTGCAGTGATTTTTGCGCTTGGATTGCCAAGAATTTTTTCTGCAAGCACAATTGCCTCGTCAACAGAGTGAGCCGGAATCATGTGCATTGCTTCAATCATTTTGTCATCGGCATCCGATATGTAGATTACACTTGCTTTTTTGAGTATTCTCACAAGAATCTGGCTTTGCCACTGATCGGGCAAGGTTTCGTTTCTGCCTCTCGACAAAAATATTTTTTCGGTTTTGTCAAGGTCATTTTCTTCGGAAAGCTGTTTGTAAAACTGTTCTCCGCCGTGACCGTCGTTGGATTTTGCAAGCATGATAATGACTCCGCCGTCCTTTACGGTTGCCTCGGCTGCTGTCATGCCTTTAACAGCCTGATAGATGTTTTGGTCAAGGGGATAACCCCCGTTTGTGGAAATAACAATGTCAGAGGGTATGGCGCTTACTCTGCAAAGCTTTGACAAAAATTCACAGCCCTTTGCATGAGCCGCTTCAACATCGCCTGCCACTGCATAAATGGGGTTTTTGTTTTCGTCAATAACCACATTAACAATAAACTTGAGGTTCGCTTTTTTGGCAGCCCACAGCATGTCCTCATGAATGGGATTGCCTTCTATAATGCCGGTTCGTGCATTGGGATGTGCAATAAATTCGGAGCAGTGATTTGCAAGCACCGATTCACGGCTTGCCACACCGGGAAGCACGCTCTTTCTTCCGCCCGAATATCCCGCAAAAAAGTGAGGCTCAATAAAGCCTTCCGACACAAGCAAATCCGCCTCAACAATTAGTTTGTTAACTGAAAGCTTTCCGCCTGAAGGAAGTGTTCCTATTTCGGTGAGCATGTCCTCTTCGAGGCAGTCGTGAACTACAATTTTTTCTTTCGAAACAATTTCTTCGCCAAATTTGGCTTTGAGCTCATCTGTCGTTGTTCCTCTATGACACCCGGTAGCAATGAGAATGGTGATGTCTGCATCTGGGCTTGCTTGCCTGATTTGTGCAAGCATCGGGGGAATGATGGCACGGCTTGGTACGGGGCGTGTGTGATCACTGGCAATAATCACAATTTTTTTCTTGTCCTTTGCAAGCTCGGAGAGCTTTGGTGAGCCAATTGGGTTTGCCATTGCCTCCCGAACAAGTTCAATACCGCTTTTTTCGGTCTTGTAGTTGTGCAGATTTGAAACAAGCACACCGCTTAGGCGTGATTGGTCAATATTTGCTTTGAGTTTTTCTTTTCCGTAGGGGAATTCTATAACAGGCATAAAAAGCTCCTTTCTTCTAATATGGTAGCCTTATTTGGTATTGCTTGCTAAGACTAATTATATCACACTAATTTAAAAGGTGCAATCCTATTTACAAAAATATGTAATTGTGCTATAATACAATTTATATATGTTTTTTATCATATCGGAGGTAAAAGATGAACATCGCAATTGCAATAGATTCCTTCAAAGGCAGTCTCACATCAATGGAAGCAGGCAGAGCTTGCATGGAGGGCATAAAAAGGGTATTTCCCGAAAGTCAGGTTAAAATTTTCCCCATAGCAGACGGCGGCGAAGGCACAGTCGATGCTCTCACCGAAGGCATGGGTGGCAAAACCGAATGCATAAGCGTCACAGGACCTCTCGGACAAAAGGTTGATGCGGTCTATGGCATAATTCAAAGCACATCCACAGCAGTTATAGAAATGTCTGCCGCATCAGGCATAACCCTGGTTCCCGAAAAAGACCGCAATCCGCTTTATACCACAACCTATGGCGTTGGCGAAATCATTGCCCATGCAATAGGCAAGGAATGTCGCAACTTCATTGTGGGAATAGGGGGCAGTGCCACCAATGACGGCGGTGTGGGCATGCTTCAGGCTCTCGGTTTCAGTTTCACCGACGAAAACGGAAATGATATTCCTAAGGGTGCAGCAGGTCTTGAAAAATTGCACTCTATCGATGCTTCAAATGCACTTGCAGAGCTTTCGGAGTGCTCATTCAGCATTGCCTGCGATGTGAAAAATCCTCTTTGCGGAAATGACGGTTGCAGTGCGATTTACGGACCTCAAAAGGGTGCTGACCCTGAAATGATTGAAAAAATGGACAAATGGCTTTTAAGCTATGCTAAACTTGCCAAAGAAAGTTTCCCTCATGCCGATGAAAACTTCCCGGGTTCGGGTGCGGCAGGTGGAATGGGTTTTGCTTTCAGAACCTTTCTCGGAGGCGAGCTTAAAAACGGAATAAACATGATTCTTGCCGAAACAGGAATTGAGAGATATATTAAAACGGCAGACTATGTTATAACCGGTGAGGGGAGACTTGACTCTCAGACCGTTATGGGGAAAGCTCCGCATGGGGTTGCGTCTATTGCAAAAAAATATTCAAAGCCTGTCATAGCTTTTTCGGGATGTGTTACCCCGGATGCAGGTGTGTGCAATCATCACGGAATAGATGCTTTTTTTCCGATTTTACGCAGAGTGTGTTCATTGGATGAAGCATTGAACAGAAAAGAAGCTTTTACAAATATGGCAGATACATCTGAGCAGGTTTTCAGACTTATAGATTTATTTGAAAAAGAAAGAAAATGATATTGGAGAGGAGTATTTGATATATGATATTACCTGATAAATGGGGGCAGGGTGCGTTATTTTCGTATTCCGGTGCATATGGAGTTAAAAGGAATTCTTCCTCGCTTGAAGGACGCTTGTGTGCTGATGAGTTTGCGATTAAGTTTATGACCGATAACAAATGTACGCTGAGAATATACAGTGCAGATATTGATGATATTAAATTTGAAACGGTCATGACGGATTATATTAAGGCAGGACTTGTAATCGGGGAAGGCAAGTATGACGTGACAATTGTGTTTGCCGATGAAAATACGGTTGTTATTTGTTCTGATTATGCAATAGAGGTTATTCCTGTGTTCGAAACAGCGGTAACTACCAAAAAGACTAAAAAGGCCGTGCAATATCATAGCGGAAATGAAACTTTCACTTTGGCAAGCAGGTCTGCAAACGGCAAAATTGCTTATGCTTTTTCATATGGAAAAAATTCGGCAGATGTGACAGAATCGGTGCTTGATAGTGGTGCAGACAGCATTATTGCCGATAAGAACTCCCAACTTGAAGCTTTGCCGGAATTCCGCATTCCTAACGAACAGATAGAAAAGCTTTATTACAGGTGTTGTTCCATACTTTTAGCGTGCGTTAATTCTCCTGACGGTATTATTAAATCAAGATATATTACGCCCGGAAAAGGCGAGATGAATGCCATGTATTCCTTTTGGTCTGCAGTGTGTACTCTTGGCCTTCGTCATATCGCACCCGATGCGGCAAAAGAAACTTTAGAATCAATTCTTGCATCTATAGCAGGCGACGGTATGATATCCGCAAGAATAACTCCTTCCGATAAGGATAATAACATAAATCCCCCTGTGTTGGCATGGTGCTTTTGGGAATTGTATCAGGTTAATAATGACAAAAATATGCTTGTTAATGCATATTCGGCATTAAAAAAATATATACACTATATAATGGAAAGCCGTGACATAAATAAAAATCAGATATTTGAATGGCAAATTGGAATTGGAGAGGATAGCTTTGGCGCAGAAAGTACGATGGATAATTCACCTCGGTTTGATGATGGTATAATCCTTGACAGTGTAGATCTTTCATCCTATATTGCCAATGAAGCAGCAAGCATGAGCCTGATTGCCGAAGAGATTGACAAACATGGTGAGGCTCTTTACTGGAATGTTACCTTCGAACGCATTAAAGCATCTGTTAACGAATTGCTTTTTGATGAAGATGATAAAATATATTATGACAGAGCCGTTGTAAGCGGTATGTTCAAAAAGACAAAGTCAAGTACGGCATTCCTTCCTTTGTTTGCAGGTGTATGCGAAAACCGTCATGCAATGGCGTTGCTCAAGCTTTTGAACAGTCCCGATCGTTTTAACCGAAAATACGGTGTTCCGTCAATATCTGCCGACAGTGATGAGTATTGTGCTGATATGTGGAGAGGGCCAATGCATATTTACATGAACTACTTCGTTTCAAAGGGCCTTGAAAAATATGCTATGCATGATAAGGCAAATGAACTCAAAGCAAAGAGCCTTGATGCAGTTTTGAAAGAGTATGTAAACAGCGGAGCCGTTTATGAGTATTACAGTGCTGACGGTGATTGCTCTCCTGCAATCATGCCCAAAAAAGGAATGAGTACATCTTCATTTATGTTTGCATCGGACAGCGTTAACATTCGTGATTTTGCGCCCACTGCTGCAGTAATCATAGATATGCTTCTTTCCAGATCTAAAAAAATGCCTTCAAAGTAATTTAAAAAATTTTTGTAATCATACATTTTTTTATAAGAAATACAGAAAATAGAAATTGTAAAATGTTGCTTATGAACAGCCTTAACATCGCCATTCGTGATTGGCTGTTAAGGCTGCGTTTTACAGTTTCTATTTTTGTTTGGAGGTATGAAACCTAATGAAGCAGTTTATTGAAATTATCGATGTGTATGCAAGAGAAATTATTGACTCGAGGGGTAATCCTACAGTGGAGGCAGAGGTTATTTGTGATGGTGGTTATATTGGCAGAGCTGCAGTGCCGTCCGGCGCATCTACAGGCGAATATGAAGCTGTGGAGAAAAGAGACGGAGATGAAAAGAGGTTTTTGGGCAAGGGGGTTTTGGGAGCTGTAGAAAACGTGAATTCTGTTCTTGCCGAAAGAATAATCGGCATGAATGTTTTGGATCAGCTTCTCATAGATAAGGCACTCTGTGAGGCAGACGGTACTGACAACAAAGGGAGACTCGGAGCGAATGCAATTCTTGCGGTGTCACTTGCTGCGGCAAAAGCGGCAGCAAACGCTCTTGGTATCGGACTATATAATTATGTTGGCGGCTCCATGGCAAATGTGATGCCTGTACCGATGATGAACATTTTAAATGGTGGAGCTCATGCTAATAATAATATAGATATTCAGGAATTCATGATTATGCCTGTTGGTGCTGACAGCTTTCGTAATGCTCTTCGTATGTGTGCGGAAGTATTTCATTCTTTAAAATCTGTACTTGGTGAAAAAGGCATGGTTACATCGGTTGGTGATGAAGGCGGATTTGCTCCTGCCCTTGAAAAGGATGAGGATGCTCTTGAACTCATATGTGAAGCAATAAAAAAAGCCGGTTACAACACTGACAGCGATTTTAAGATTGCTCTTGATGCCGCATCTTCTGAATGGGCGCAGAATGATGGCAGATATCTTATGCCAAAATCAGGAATTTCTTTCTCAAGGGAAGAGCTTGTTAACTACTGGGTTACCCTTTGCGACAAATATCCCATAATATCCATTGAGGATGGTGTGGGAGAAAACGATTGGAGTGGATGGGAAATACTCACATCAAAGCTTGGGGACAGAATTCAACTTGTAGGGGATGACCTTTTT
This sequence comes from Clostridia bacterium, assembly GCA_017416845.1. Lineage (GTDB taxonomy): Bacteria > Bacillota > Clostridia > UMGS1810 > UMGS1810 > RGIG1828. Next base: position 15,812 of record JAFQBA010000005.1, on the reverse strand, counting down.
GTAACAAACAGTGAAAGATTGAAAAAAGGAATCAATTGTAAGGTGGGAAATTCCATTCTTATAAAAGTGAATCAAATTGGTACACTAAGTGAAACTGCTGATGCTGTTCAAATGGCAATGCAATCAAAATATACCGCTGTTATGAGCCACCGTTCGGGTGAAACCGAAGACACCACCATTGCCGATCTTGCCGTAGCGTTTGGGTGTGGGCAGATTAAAACCGGTGCACCGTCAAGATCTGACAGATGTGCAAAATATAACAGGCTTTTGAGAATTGAAGAAGAACTCGGTGAATGCGCTGTGTATAACAGATTGATATAAAATTGTTAAATTAGGCGAATTATATAAAAATAAACAAAACAAAGTCGGCTGAAATTCAGCCGACTTTGTTTTATGTCATTATTAAAATTAAATTCACATTATCTTGCCGCAAGCACCAATGTCCAATATGTGCCGTTTGGACCACCGAGCCAATATCCGAGACCGATATGTGTAAATTCGGAATTGATTATGCTCTGTCTGTGAGATGGGGAATTCATCCAACTGTTTACAACATCTTCAGGAGTTATAAACCCTGATGCAAGAATTTCTGATGCAGAAGTATAGTAGATGCCTGCCATGTCAAGACGCTCAAATGGTGTAGTTCCTGTTATTGATACATGATCAATATAGTTGTTTTCTGCCATATCCATACTGTGTCCGAGAGCCACGGCAGAAATGTTGTCATCAATTATCAGTTCATCAAGTCCGTACTCAACTCTCTGTTTGTTTATGAGATTCATAGCTTTTACTGCCATTTCGGGGTCGTTTTTATTTATATATGCAGGATTATCATCAATAATCGGGATATACGCTGCCGGGGGCTCGGAAGAATTCGGGACTTCAGGCTCTTTTTCAGGCTCTTTTTCGGGTTCTTGTTCAGGCTCTTTTTCGGGAGCAATATATCCGGGGCCGTCATAATCGGCAGTTTCAATTACTACCACACGGTTTTCGCCGTCCCAGCCAACCTCGCAATTTAAAGCTTCGGTAATTGCCCTTACAGGAACAAGTGTCGAACCGTTAGAAATAAACGGTGCAGCATCAAGGGTGACTATATCGGTGTTCACAAGCATTTTGTCCGAACCGATTGTAAGTATGATTGTAATATCACCGTTTGTTGCGTGAACTTTTTGATGTTTTTCACTCCAGTTAACTTCCATATTCAGTGTCTCAAAAATTGCTCTGAACGGAACCATTGTGCGGTCATTTACAATCATGGGTGAGACAGGAGTATCGAGATTGTTGCCATTGATATTTACAGTAATATCTTTTGCCGCAAAGGATGTAAGCTGTGTCATGAGAATCATAACAGCGACAATTAAACAAATTAATTTTTTCATAAAACTAACCCCTTTCATTTCGGTACATATACTTACACTTATTATAACATATGTATGTAACTTTGTCTATACCAAATATTCGAAAATATTTTTAAAAGCCGACTTTGTCTTATGGACATTTTCAAATCAAAATGATATAATGTAATTGAGTGTCGGCAAATTTTTGTGACCGAACGGGATGAACTGCACTATTTTCCTCTTGCAAACATATGAATAATGTGGTAAAATGTAAAAATAAGTTGTTGTTTAAGTATAAATGTATTTAGGAGTATGAAAATGGCATCTAATAAAAAAAATAGTAATAATTACAATTTAAAAAAACAACGGTTGATAATTGGTTCTATCATAGGTGTTGCAGTACTTGTTTTGACAATTGTATTTATTTATTTGTATACATACTATTCGCAGCAGATTTTGCTTGAAAAAGATACAGAGCAAATGAAGAAAGATGTCAACGAAATGTATGATAAACAGGCTGAAAGTGCAGGCGATATAAAAGAAAATCAAAACAATGCTACAGATATACTTGGGGTATATACGTCTGTGGCGGATTTTAATGCCGATATTAATAACTGGACATATACAACCATAGAGCTGAAAGAAGATGGCAAAGCAACTGTCGTATCAGCAGCTGACGGTATTGGTAAAAACGCATGGTGGGTAATGGCTGAAAATGGCGGCGTAAGGTATATCAATATGCTTGTTGAGGGAAAGTCTGAGCCAAACACTTATCAGTTATATGATTCATATCTTTTGGATTTGAGCAGTGTATATGTTGGTCAAATTAAGAGGAATGTTCCGACCTTTGATTCAACTTTTACGAGAAACAGTATGGAAATTAATATATTCTCAAACGGCAAAGCCGAGGGCATTTTTGTTGATAATAATGAAGAGTCTGAAAATAAAGGACTCAAATATGCTATGTCCGGAGATTATAAAATAGACGGTGATTTTATTGAGATAACACTTAATCAGGCTTCCTCAAGATTTATGATGTACAGTTTTGAATCACCTGATCATGGTGAAGTTACGGGGATTGCTTCGCTTGTTTTTGCTAAACAGGAATAAGGATTGGAGGGATTTGCTTGTCTGAAAACAAATTACAAAATCAGATTAACGAACAGCCTGATAAATATGGTGATTGCGTCAATGATGAGAAAACTTTTGTCATATTTGGAAAAGAAATAACGATAAGTGCCGGGGCATATAAGGTTGTACGTATGGTTTTGCCGATAACAGTGATTGCTATATGCGCAATTTTTGTATTTATACTGATGAGCAATACAATGTCGGTTGCAAATAATATTGAGGGTAAATTTGAGATTGTTGATGTTGATTCGAACAACTATATCAATCTTGAATCTGACGGCGTTTTTTCTATGTCGGGAGATATAAAAGGCAAATGGACTCTTGATGGAAATGTTTTAACTTTTAAAGCATCTTCCGGAGAAAGTTTTGAAGGTAGGTTTATTGATCGTAAATATATTGTACTGGTAGATTCAAATTATTATTTCGGGCAGATACCTTCAGGCGATATGGTTGAGGCTCAACTTGCATCTCAGGGGGGCAGCATTATTTCGCTTGATGCTGACGGCAATGCCTATGAGGGAAATGATGAATCCAATGACACAGTCGGAAGTTACCGTATAGATGGTAGTTTTGTTATTGTAACAGTTAATAACGTCAGTACGACATATCTTAAATGCGGCGATGGTATAAGTCCTGTGTTTTATCAGATTTCATAATTGTAAAAATGGGAAGGGGTGCTTAAAATGAAAAAATTGATTAGTTTTTTTTCGGCAACACTTATTCTTGTGTCGGCGTTAACGCTTAATATATCAGCAAGAACGATGACAGCTGATGAAACACAGATTTCATCTGTTGAAATTCCTGATGATTATTTTGTATGCACCAGAAGCGAGTGTGATGAACAGCTTAATACAATATTTGAAAATTCCGGTGTGAGTCATGAAATCTGGATAGAGGATGTCATGAAAGGGCCGGAAGACACTAATAACATCTATATATACGGTGTAACAGAAGACACGCAAAACTATATGTTTATCACCTTTGCCGAGATTAGCAGTCCGGAAGAAGATTCCGGTGATGGCGAACATTATCTTCTCGGTGACTTTAACATGATTGAAGATAAGGACTCCGCTTTAGAATCCTCAAAAGCTTCTCTCAATATAAACCAGGGCGATATTGATTCGGTTGAATGGATTGAATCGGATGGATGTGTTACCCCCTACATAAGAAGTGTTTTTGTTGCAGACAATCTTTATACCGTGCGGTATCATACAGTATATAACGGAAATCAGGTGGTTGTTCAGTTTAATAATAAAAATCCTTTGACCGAGGAACAGCTCGGCTTATATGCCGGTGTTTTTGAGAGCATTACATACACTGAAACACCTGATTATGAAGAAGCGCAAAATGTTATTCGTGACAATGAAGTGAAAAAGTCTGAAAAAGCCCAGGAAATTGACCGTAATTCATGGATTATTATCATTATTGTTGTAGTAGTTGTAATTATTGCTGTATGCTTCGGAATATATATGGCAACGCGTAAAAGAAGAAAATCAATTCTCAAAAATGATTAGTGTGTAATAGAAAAGAGGGAACAATAATGGCTGTTATAAAATGTAAAAATTGTGAAAATGAAATACTTGACTCGGAAATAGTTTGTCCATATTGTGACAATCCGGTTGCAGACGATGCTGATGAAACAACAGAAGAAAAAATACATCCGGCTCTTTCCGGTGAAACAATAAAAATTGCTACAAGCAAAGATTTTGAAAAAGAAAAAGAAGCTTTTCTGAAATCGGCGGGCAATATAGACGATATTGAAGATGAAAAGACAGATAAAACAGAAAGAATAACTGAAAAATCAGAAGATAAGCCTGAAGAGAAAGAAGAAAGCCGTGAGACGGAGAAGCTTTCATCAAGGGAAATTACACAAAGAACTTCAACAAGAGGAAGCTACAGCAGAGGAAGTGCATCACGTCGCCGGGCATCACGAAGAAGACGCAGCGGAAGAAAAAATGCAACTATGTGGGTTCTGGTGGCTATAGGTATATTCGTTATAGCCGGACTTTGTATACTTATTGATTATTTTACCGGTGGAAGTATCTTCTTTGGTGAATCCGACAGTACGAAAAACAAGCCGGTTGCCGTAGATTCTTCTGCTAATTCAGATTCGGATTCTTTAATCAAAGGAGATGGATTTGAATATGACACAAAAAAGAAAATTCTTACCGTGACATCTGAGGAGTGTCTGAGTGACGACATGGCAGGAAATGAAAAACCCTGGGGAGATGATGTTGAAACCATAGTTATCACTTCAAGCGTAGAACGAATCGGTGATTACGTATTTGAGAATATGTCTGATTTGACATCGGTTACAATTCCTTCGTCGGTAACGCATATAGGTGACAGTGCGTTTTATGGATGCAGATCGCTTGAAACCATTAATTTCAGTAAAGATATTGACTCGTTATATATTGGAGATTACGCATTTACTCAGTGTATCAGCCTTGAAGAAATTACCTTCCCGAAAGGTCTTAAAGCCATAGGAGAAGGCGCATTTAAGGAATGTAAGTCTCTTGATGAAGTAACCATAATTAATCCGGATGCATCAATAAGTGCAGATGCTTTTTACGGATGTGACAATGTAGTTTTCCTTTGTATGAAGGAGAGTTATGCTTATGAATATGCTAAAGAGAATGAATGTAAGATAAAAATCATAGATGAAGACGGAAAGATTATAGATGAAGAAGCAGATCCCGAGGAAGATGACGAAAAATCGGAAAAGGATAATAAGGATCCTCAGAAAAAACCGGAAGAAACTGATAAGCCCGATGAAAAACCGAACAACAATACCGACAATCCATCGAAGCCCAATGATGGTTCACAAGGGGGCAATACTTCAACTGATGAACAGCTGAACAAATTACTTAATGATTTAAATAATGCACAGACTCAGGAAGAAAGAGACCGAATTCTTGATGAGATTGATAATTTAACGACATAAGAAAAAATTTAGAGAAAAAAATGGTGTTAACAAGCTGTAAAAAGTTTGTTAACACCATTTTCTTATTCAAGTATAATATTTAAATTATCTTATACAATATCTGCCTCTCTGAGTGCATTTGCATATTGTTCTCTCATGCCTTCGGCATAGTTATCAATGCCTCTGCCAAAGAAATAGTGATCGTAGTTACGTTCAAAATAGATTTCAATTTCGGACATTTTTTTCTTTATGCGGTCAATAGCTTTGATGGCTTCGAGATTGTCGCCAATGGCTTTTGCCTTAAAAATGTCTGCCATGCCCATAATCCAATCGGCATGAACACCCATGAGCTGCCATGATACACATGATGCACGGCGAGGCTGATGTCTGTTTTCTTCAACTGTATCTTTGAATTTGCGTGCATGCTCTTTAAGCTGTGCGGCTCTCACTGCATATTCGGGACAATAGAATTTGCCTTTTTCGGGATCAACTGACATCTGACCGGCGGCAAATTTGCGGTCTGTAAGCTCTGCAATGGTATCGAGATAATCTTTAACAAGCTTCCAGTTTTCTCCAAAAGCATGGCTGAAATAATCTTCAACAAGCTCATCATAGTCAACTGAAGAATCAAAGAGTGTTTCACCGTAAACATAGAACTGAAGACCTGTGGGGAAGTAGCTTCTCTGTGAGCCGTCTTCGATGATACCGTTGAGCCCATGTTTTTTGAGGGCACGGATGTCATCATAAACAAGGCGGGGCATGTAGCTGTGACTGAAGTCGGAGAACTGCTGACCGAGGAAATGATATTCGTAGCAGAAGCAATCACCTTTCCACATCTTTTTCCAGTCATAGAGATATGCCAAACATTCACTCATACCACGGGGCTTTTGAATGTTGTTTCTAATGTAGGGCTTGAGTGCCGACATGTCGGGGTCTTTGGCATATGTTTCGTTATATGTTCTGGTGATTGGAGCATAAAGCATTGTAAATCTCTTTGTTCCGTTGAGTTTTTCCTGAATGGGAGCCCAGAACGTATCGAGATATACAATGAACACAAGACGAGTGTTGAGGTTTCTCTTGTCAAATTCTGCATCAATGTCGTTAAGGAGCAGGATATACCAGTCGGAGGTGTCTTTTTTCTGACACTCGGGGCATTCACAGTGACAGTTACTTTCGTCTGCAAGCCAGATGTGCAAAAAGTCAACATTGTTTTGTTTTTCGGCATAATCGGCAATATATTTTGCCATGATGTCTCTTGCTTTGGGATTGGACATACAAACGTTTGAAACGAGAGGAGCGTTTTTACGAACCTTTCTTTCGCCGTCTATCATTGCAAGCATATCTTTGATTTCGGGATTAACAACAAGCTCTGCCGAAGGATCCCAGCCAAGAGTTGAATCGAGACCAAAAGGTTCTGCTGTCCAACCGTGTCCCATGTCGTGGAAGTGAAGACCTCTTTTTTGCATTTCAACTTCGCATTGTCTCTTCCACTGAAGAATGGTTTCGGGAGTAACCGGTTCGGGTTTGCGGCAGGTGCTGTGGAGATGCTGATAGTATGTATTGTAATAATAATATGGATTATCAAACTCAATCATGTAGGAATTCATGCCGATTTTTGGCGAGAAATCAATTGTCTCAATCATATTCGGCTGGAATTCTGCACCTTCATTACACTGACCGCGGTATCTGTGGTCGGCAAGCTTTCTGTAATTAACCACCGGCAGACCTTCAATAACAGGTACCCATTCACCGTCTATACCCGGGAAGAGCCATCTGCAACCGCAGAAACGTAAATATCTGTACACTGCGATAAGTGTTGCACCGGGATTTGAACCTGCAATAATTCCGCCTTTTTCGTCAGTGTCAATATATATGATGTCATCAAGTTCAATATCTTCAGCATCAGATGTATCCAAACCGAAATCGGACATGAGACCTATGCGAAAATAAGATTTTGCTTTTGGATCGTAGCTGATGGGCACTTCGCCGCATCGTGGCATCATCATTCTCAGATATTTTTTGAGTTCTTCCGATGCGAAATCAATCGTAGAATTTGATGTGATTTTAAAAATTTTGTACATAGTTAATACCTCCATATAAAACTACTGATTAAAAGAATATAATGATTATATCATGCAGACATTTAAATGTCTATGCAATTTTTTGAATTCACCTTGTTTGTAGACTGATTGCAGTGTTGAAAGGATTTTGTTTTTTAGTAAATAGAAGCAAATCATGATGACTTGCAATATATAGGTGAGCAGTTTGTTTTCCAAAGGAAAAATTTCACATCATCTGCCACCGGAAGCTGTGCACTAAATTCTTTTGAGCGGTAAGGCATTACAACCGCGGGGTCACTCACAGAAATGCCCGTGAGCTTGTCACCGTCATAGGATGCACCAAAGAAGATGTATTCACCAAAGCACAAATCGGAGTTATTGGTCACTTTAACATTTGCTTTTTTGTACAGACTTGAGGTTGTGACCTTTATATCCGAAATAACAAGGGGCTCAACAATCGGTCTGTAGGTCACCGAAAGCGAGGGGCGGCTGGATGATGTTGAAAGTTCACTGCCTATCCATGCCGTGCCGGCAACGGTCTGACTAACCACAAAGCCAAGCTTTGTTTCGCCTGCGGCGGCAAGTCTTTTTGCATAGTCGGTTATGTCAACGGTAAATCTTCCGCCATCGCCGATGTTCACCGTGGCAATGGGTGCTCCCGAGGCAGGAAGCTCTGCTGCCGTGGTCACTCCCGGGGTGAAATCACCCTCTACCTCATATATGGAAAAGGTTCCCGAGCCGTCGGCGGTGAATGTATATGTTGCGCTTGTCACATCGGTGTTTGTGATACTGCTGATGTCCACAACAGCATAGTGATGATAATATACTTTGCTTGCATACAGATAATTTTTTGATGCATTTGTTCCCACCGAGGTATCATCGGCAAGATTGTAGGTTGATGTGGTGAATTTTGAATAATTGAGTGCTTTTGTGGTGCTTGTGAGATTGGTGGTTGTTTGCCTGAAGTTGATTGTGTAATAAGCTGTTCGAGTTTTGCCCTTTACGGCTATCAAAGCTTCAACTTTTCCATTTTGGGGATAGGTCACGCTTATCTCATAATCATCGGTAACAGCCTCAATTTCGGGAAGCACATCGGGAATCACTTCATATTCAAGCTCATAGTTGTAACGGTCGGGCTCAAAACCCTCAAGAGCTTCACCGTCAACATAGATTGCTTCAAGAGTGGGTTTTTCTTCGTAGTCTTCGTCTATGCTCCAGCTATTCATTGACACGGGCGAAAAATCTTCATTTTTCCATTCATGGTCATTGGCAAGAGGATAGAATTTTACGCTTAGGGTCATTTCGCTCACATTCTCGGCACTGATGGCAAGCTTTGAAAAACCGGGATAATCCCTTTGCAAATCGCTTTGGGGCGATGTTGGGAGTTTTTCGGCTTTCATTTTGTAGAGATTGTAGTCGATGTCTGCAAAAATTTTAACCATCACTTTTTTGCCGTTGTTAGTGAGGATTGCGGTTTCGTTGTCCACAATATCAATTTTAGCCATGGTGTTGATTGACCAGAAAATTTCGGAGGGTTCTTTCATTTTGGCTTCGTCCTGAACCGTGATTGTGCTTCGGTTGTCGGAGATAAGCATACCTCGCTTGTATTCGGTCACATAATCGCCGTAAACCTCAGAAAGGTCGGTTATGGCATAGGCTGTGCCTTCGCTTGACTCAAACTCATCCATAACGGCTGTCACCGTAACATTTTGACCCACCTCATATGCGGGATTTATAACAAGACAGTTTCCGCCCTCGGGGCGTTTTTCGTACCATACCCATCTTCCGCCGTCCTGGGCATGATCCCAGTAATTTGTGTAGGAATAGTTACCAATGCCAATGGGAGTTACAAATCTTTCGCCAAAGGCATCAATACAAAACGCACCCGACACAGCATCGGAGTGACCGTTGGCAGAAGCACAGCCTGTGTACATTGCGGCATAAAAGCCTTTGTCTATATCCCAGTTGTCACGGAATGCGGCAATGTTCTGACCTTTGCTTGAGGGATAGAGATGAGCATCCATTGAGAGACGTTTTGAAAGGTCGATATTGTCAAGCTCGCCTTTGTCATACCACAGAAGCATTCTTGCAACGCCGCCGTTTTCGTATCTTGAAGCAAGAATCCCCATAAGGTCGGTATCCTTTGATTCTTTTGCGAAAAAGTAAAGGGGATTGGAGTTATACACACCCTTGTTGTGACCGCTGTCACCAATGGAAAACGGTCCTGCCCCGTACATTTGCATGGGGTAATATGCGGTGGTTTGAAATCCGGGATAGTTTTCATAACCATACATTGTGCCGAGAGCCGCATTTGATGCCGAAAGCATGGAACAGATTTTGGTGCTTGTGTAGCTATAGTAGCCAATGGGTTCTTCGTGTCCGCCGTTTGTACCCACAAGCTCAAGATACGGCACAATATTGTTGAAGTTGTTTGAAATTACAAATGCACTGTACTCCGGATTGAGAGGTGCAAGAGCTAAGGCACACACAAGGAGATTGGCATTGTTGTGAGTATTGTGGTTATATGTACCCTTTCCGCAGACAATGTTCATATAATCATTTTCCTGACGGAGCTGGGTGAGACATGAAGGATCCTGATAGTAGCGGTAGCCGATGGAAAGAACTTTTTCTTTTACATTGGTTTCTGCCCAGAGGCGTTGCTCCTCGGTGAGATAATCATAGAGCCAGTCATAGCCCACCGAAATGCTTGCACCGGTCTGCGTGTTGTCAAGCTGTGCATCGGCAGTCCAGTCGGTAATATTCATATACATCTCAAACTCTGCAATGGCACGGTTAAGATATTTTGCGTCACCCTCAATGTGATAGGCAATCATTAGAGTTAAAAATGTATCCTCTCCGCCGCTGTAGCTCTGACTAACCTGAGCGCCGTAGCTCTTTGGCGAGGATGCAACAAGCTCGTCGGCATCCTTTTTGAGCTTTGCATAAAAATCTGTTGTCCATTTATCCCCCGACTCAAGATTTGCACGGATTTGTTCGATGTTTTCCATGGAACCGTGAAGATAGGGGTGGGTCATTTTGCCCGATGCAATTCGTGCATTAATGTTTTTCAGCACATTTGCCGTGGTTGGTGTCAAATCTCTTGTGTCATAGTAATAGTACGGAAAAAGGTCATATCTGCGATAGTCCGAATCCTTTATGTCGGAACCAAAAGCTTTTGCCGTGGAACGGGAATTAACCGCAATATACATAAAACTGTCGCCCCTTGCAACACATTCGTTGGCATAGCCCGTGAGGTCGGCATAGTTTATAAAATAATTGGAAACAGGACTTTCCGAGAGAATTTCCCCTGCGTTTGAAGTGTAGCTTGCTTCATCTGCCCACATGGAGGCAAAGGGTTCGTCGGTGTAGGACATATTGGGAATGTCTAAGTTTGAGGAAACACCCATAACACGCATGGAAGATCCGCCATAGTAGGACGAACCGAAACGGAAAATAAAGTTTTTGAACTCTTTGCCGTTTAAATCGGGAATATCAATACGATACAAAACACCCTGGGTTTCGGAAACAGAATAGCTGTTGGTGAAGGTTTGCCAGGGGCTTTTTGGAGCATAGGTTGTGCCGGTAATCAGCACCGGCTCGGATATTTTCTTGTAACCCTCAACTGTGGGGTTGGAATCGGAGGTCTGTATGAATTTTGAGTCGTAATAATAGTAGGGATAGAGGTCGTGTCCTATGTAGCTTGTGTCTGTGAGGTCAGAGCTGAAAGCCTTGCCCGTGGAGTGCGAATTCACAACAATATACATATGGCTTGCACCCTTTGCAAGACATTCGTTTGCATAGGTGGTTATGTCGGCATAGTTCATATAATAATTGGAAAGGAAATTATCTGTGACAATTGCTGAATCGCAAATGTTGTATGCCGCCTCATTTGCCCACATGGAAGCAAAGGGTTCGTCGGTATAAGACATACCCGGCACATCGTAGCTTGCGGAAAGCCCCATCACACGAAGAGCACTTCCGCCATAGTAGGAAGTTCCGAAACGGAAAATGAAGTTGCGAAATTCCCTGCCTGTCATATCGGGGAAATCAACCCTGTACACAACACCGTAATTATCGGTAATTGAGGTTGAATTGGTAAAGGTTGTCCACGGAGAATGTGCGGCATAGGTTGGAGCTGTAACCTTTACAGGTGATGAAATAAGCTTGTAGCCCGCAATTATCGACGCATCATCCGATGCATAAACTGCGGGAACAGATGCGACAAACGAAAAAATTAATATCAGGATTAATAATACCGACAATATTCTGTCTATTCTTTTTTCCTTTTTCATATAAATATCTCCTCGGAATTATAAAAATAAAACTACATTATATTATATCATTAAATATAATTCTATTCAAGGTACATTTGTTTTGATTTTTGGTAAAATTGTCGTTGCCTGCAATGAGATAACGGTAAAAGTGCTTTTAGCCTTTTAGAGTTTTTGAATAGTTAAGGTTATTCAAATTTATACCATTTATCCGCAGTATATATAATGTCAGTTCGTTCTTTTATTGGAAAAGAAATGCCGTAGCCTTCATTTTTTGATGTGAAACTATCGTAGTTTTGGTACATAAATGTCAGTTCACCGTTTGCATCGTCTGCCTGAGATATTGCTCCCATGTCCTTTTCGGTAAAACGTGGATTGGTCACTTCAAGAACAGAATAATGCCACACCATACGCATAAGTCGGATGTTGTTTTTGCAAATAGGAGACGAGGTGGCTTCCAATGCTTTTTCATACAATTCATATACCTTTTTTCGGTCGATATTCTCAATCACATAGCTTGAAATTCTCGCTATTGTATCCTGCCCGTCGGCTGTTTGTTCACCAAGAAGAATAATTTCTTTAATAAACGGAGCGCCTTCGCCGAAAATACGGCAAAATCTTTCGAGATTATCTTCAATTGAAAGTGAATTGTCATAAAGGGTGCGTGCGAAGGAAAAGAAATTAAAAATATGGTTCCACAAATTAAAGGCTTCAATCTGTGTACCCGAGCCGTCAATGCCGAGAGTGCAAAAACGTTTTGCCATTGCCTGCAATTCATCGGCAATTGGCAGCCAGCGTTGTTTTGAGGAATAGATTCCCATGAGATAGTCATAATAAACTACTCTTGCACCAAGCTTTTTCCAGGAAAGAGCATTTTTTTCAAAATCTGAATTTTCAAATGAGCTACCGTCAGGCTTGCCTGCAGTGCGAAGTGTCTCATGCCAGAGAGCTTCGTTTACTACGACCGAGTCCGTAAGCATCTCATCTCCGCTATCGAGTAAATCAAGATATGCTATGCGGTCAATTTTCAGGTTGGGTTTAAGCTCCGAAACTTTTTTTGCTACACTGTTGGCAAAATAGGAATAGTTGGCACTTTTGGTGTATTTTTTGCATTTTTCGCATACGCATTGCTCGTGCTTCCCGTCATGGGGCCACAGAGAGATAATATCCACCTGTGGGTTTTGCTCTGACCAACTTATAATATTTTTCGCCATTTCGTCAATGAGCTTTTCATTTCTCATGCAAAGCACAAGCTGACCCGAATAGTCGCCGTCTTTAACTTCATAGCGAGTGCCGTCTTCCAAAAGTCTGTAAAACTCAGGGTTGGTTTTGGCATATTGCTTTTTAAAGTATTTATTGCCATAGGGTGGAAGAAGCATATTAAAGGACTGATGATGCCCAACAGAAAAAAGAATACCTCTTTTTTCGCATTCTAAGAGCATGCCGTTTTCCTTGTATTGTTCATACACTCCCCACCAGGTCAGGATACGGTTGTATCGGTTTTTGGCAAGCCATGCGATAAATCGGGGATTGAGTGCATGGTTTGCATCACCAACCCATGTGCTGTATTGAACAATGGCTGTGCGGTAGGGAATGTCTGCAGAGGATTTTACATATTCCGTTCCGTTTTTAATTGTGATATCAGACGTTTTCGGGACATATTCTCCGGCATCCACACCTGATTTTGAATATGCCGACAAACTGCAACCCAAAAATCTTTCCAAAAATTCATACACTGCATATACCGTTCCACGCTCTTGCTCATTTTCATTTTTTGAACTGCCTGCAAGGAGCAGTGCGTTTTCGGTTGCCTTTATGATGAACCCCTCAGGCCCCGGAACAAGAGCGTCAAATTCCGATTTGTTGATGATTTTTTTTGCTTGGGGATTTCTTGACGGATCACCAATGATTATATGGTTTGTTGCATTTATATTTTTTGAAATATCCACACCTGTGATTTTTTGAATATATGCACATAGTTCTTCTGCCGCAAAAACTTCTCTCGGTGTGGGATTTGGCGGTAAAATTATTTTGCATATATTTTTGGATTTTTCTGTTATTTTCATATTGTTATTTCCTTATGGATTTTCAAATTGGGGTTTATCGCTCTGTTTGAAGATGGAATTTGCACCAGTGCGTTGCCTCCTTTGTGTAAAGGGAGGGGGACCGCGTAAGCGGTGGAGGGATTGTAACAAATTGCCTCATTTGCAGTATTTGTGCTTGATTGAGAGTTTATCATTTAACAATCCCTCAGTCACTTCGTGACAGCTCCCTTTACACAAGGGAGCCTTTCGCACTTGTGTTAAACATCCCGACAAACTCCAATTTATCTTTTTCTTATTGCCAAAACATTCCTGAACTCACCGCCCGAAAGGGCATAATCCTTAACCTTTTGTGCAAAGGAGGATTTTGCGGGAATGTCTTTTATTTCATCTCTCGATTCAATGCCGTATTTAAACATAAAATGTAAAATCGAATCGGCAGGGACAGAATGAACAGGTTCAAAAAGCTTGTCGAATTTTAAAATGTTTGAATCTTCCTTCAAAAAGTTTTTAAGCACATCATCAAAAACCCACGAAAAACAAGTGTAGAAATCCCATTTGAAATCCGGGAAGAATTTCTTGAAAAACTCCTCGCACAAATCAAAAGACTTTTGGCATTCATCCACGTCAAGCGGACCTTCGCCTGGAATGTGAACATCCATAACGGGATCACCCTTTTTCAATCCCTTTGAGGGAACATCCTCATAGCAGGTGTGCATGCAAAACTGCAGTCTACCAAGACGATAGAGCTTCATGTTCATGTGAAGATTGAACCATCCTGCCCGAAGTAGTCCAAGCTTTCCGGTGAGACATACGCATCTTTTGACCATAATGGGGAAATCAGGCACAAGTGATGCCATAAGAATTTCTTCGGGAATTCCCTTTTCCTCATACTTTCTTGAAAGCTCCTCACAAAAATACAAATACATTATGAGATTTTTTTGGTTGTTATCTTTGTTTGCTTCAAAGTCATATTCCTCAAACGGCATTTCGCCCACGTCTGAAATCCCATCAAGAAGATTATTGAATTCTTCATCATATTCAGCCAAAAAACCTATTTTTTTGTACCATTTTTCTGCCAATACTTTAACTTTGCTTTCATTATTCATTGTAAACACTCCGTTATAAACCAAGAACCGTTTCTACAAGTGAGTATGCGAAAAGCCAGTTCATTTCTCTTGTGGGGTGGTTGATTTTGTTCGCCAGAAGCTCTGTTACGTTTATGCCAAGGTCGGATAGTCTTTTCCATTTTTTATAGCAATCACACACCGTAACATTTTTTTCTTTGCAAACTTCCTTTGCACACTCAATGTAGGTATCGAGAATGCCGTTTTTTTGAGTGTTGCAAATGTTTCCGGCAATCTCTTTTATTTTTTCTTCTTTGATATGACAGCTGAGATTCGTGCACATCATGTTCGGAGTCATAAATATGAGTTCGCTTCCCGATTCCTTTACACGGTCAAAAATTTCTGCAAGGGAATTTTTGTAGCAATCAAGCTTTTCCAAACCGCCTCCGCAGTCGTTAAGTCCAAAGCACACCACAACAAGGTCGGGTGAGAACTTCAGCACATCACGGTCGAGTCTTTCAAGTCCGTGAGGGGCTGTGCCGCCGCTTATTCCGGCGTTTATGACATTGACGGGCACATTTGGACAAAGAACCGAAAATATTTTTGAAAAGTATGTGTGATAGGCACTGTTTCTGTCAAACACCGTTTCAACTCCGCCGTCTGATTTCAGATATACTTCGAAGCATCCCTGAGTAACGCTATCGCCAAGAAAAGCCACAGTTATGCCGGGATTGTTATAATTGCCGTTCTGTTTTGCAACAATTTTTTCTGTAATATTCATAATTTATCACTCCTGTTTTATTTGTAATCGTTATCGGTAATGGTTTTGGGTATCAAAACAAATTGGGGTTTGTAGGGCTAAGTACAAATGAGGTTGAAGCAATTCGCTAATGCACAAAATGCCATCGGGGGACGGTTGCTGACAGATGAGCGAAGCGAAATCCTTTGGCACATAAATTCAAAAATTTTGTGTCAAAGCAG